>SWDL01000338.1 GCA_005116795.1 Nitrospira sp.
GAGTTGGTCATCGCGGACTTCCCGATACTCCTTCTCGATGCGGTCCGCCTTCTCGCGCGCCGTGCGGAAGCCGGTCTCCAGATCCTCAATCTGGAGTTTCATCCGCTTGTTGGCGGCGGCAAGATCCTGCGATCGCCGCAACTCGCCCTCGTAGAGCAACTTGGCGTTTTCGGCATCCTTCTTCGCAAGCTCATAGGAGCTGCCGAACACGCAGCCCGCGTGAGCCCCCGAGACCATTCCGAGTACGGTGACCAGTGCGAGGCGTGTGCGCCAAGTATTCATGGCTTGATCCTCCTCGTGAAACGTTGTTGGCCTGTTGCGACGCGCTGAAACATTGGAAATCATACCACGCGTCAGAGAGACCGGGAAACCGACCGGGGGACAGGCCCCCTTCTGCCTGAGGCTTGTCCCCGTCCTGTCCGGAACGGGGACAGCCTCCTTCACGGCTTGCCCTACCTGTCGGCCGAGTTGCTGATGGGCGGCAGGTTAATGCCCACCCGTTCCATGCCCATGATCACGGTCAAGTTCGCGGGCGCGTGCCCCACGATCTCCTTCTGCACCTCGATCCGCCGGAGATCCACAAACTCGACCGCGCTCAGCCCCAGGTGCTCCCGGTACGCCCTGTCCGCCATCCCTCGCTGCCTCTCCGCTTTCTCCCGGGACTCCTCCGCCTTTTGAAATTCAGTCATCGTGATCTTTCGCTGTTCCTGAACGATGGTCTGGACCGTCTGATCCAACACAGTTTTCGGGGGCAGAATGCTCCCGATCACGATCCGGTTCACGAGAACCGGGATTTTCTGTTTCCCAATGAGCTTGGTCTTCACCTCTTGCTCCACGGCGTCCTGCAGCCTGGCACGGGTGCCCGGATCAGTCGTGAGCTGAAACAGGGGATATTTCTGTACCTCTTCGCGGACAAAGGTGCGGAACGCCTCCTTGACGTTATTGGCATACCAGTGGGGACCAAAATTTTCGATCAGTTCCGGCGTTCGTTGCTCTATCACGTTGGCGATCAGAAACGCGTCGAACGAGACCGGCGCGTTCTCAGCCGAGATGATGTCGAAATGCTCCGAGTACTGGATCGGGCGGACATCCACCTCGATCACTTCGGTGGTTGGGGCGACGGCAAGCCGGCCGGTCGTCGCCGGGACTGGGTCCAGCCCGCCGTGCCCGAAGAAGAAAGGCTTGTAGACCAGCACGCCCTCGTGGCCGGCGTCGATCGGAGTCAGGACGCAGCCGGTTCCGCTCACGAGCAGACCCAGCATTCCGGCCATCAGCAGAGGCCTTAACCGTTGTTCCGACATAGCAATTCCCCCCCCTGGTTATGGGATCGCCGGTTGCGGCATCCCGTGTTTGACCCATCCGACGATGTGGGTTGAACTTGAAGGAATGGAAGAGGCCGAGCCCATAGATCAGCTTATGAAGTAAAATTCAAATTGTCAAACGACCTGGAACCCCTGGGTGGACATGAATATACAGGGGCAGGGAGGGACGGGAGCGAGGCGGCGGGAGCGAAACGACCCGTATGGAGGCCTTACCGGATGCCGGCCTGACGCTGCAGCCAGCGCACGTATTGAATGATCTCCGCCACATCCGCGGGGGCGACCGTCGCAACCTTCGGCATGTCGCCGAACTGCCAATGATGCGCGCGCACGCCATTGGCCGCGGCCCGCTGGAAGGCCTCGTCGCCGTGATGATTGGGCTCATAGATCTTGTGCACGAGCGGGGGCCCCTGTGGCGTGCCCTTCCCCTCCTGGCCATGACAGGAGAGACAATTGGCGGTAAACTTCGCCTCACCCGCCGTAAACTCAGGCGGCGCCGGGCTGCCGGGTCGTGCCACCCCTTCCGGCTTCGGCGATTCGCCGCAGGCGACAATCACCAGCCCCACAGCCAGCACGCCGAACAATCGGACGGCGGACAGGCTCTCTCTCTTCCGAGGCAAGATCCACGGAGTCTGTGATGGACGGCTCATAGGTCCTCTATTTGTCTCGAATCAGTTTGCTCACCCGTTTGGCCATGAGGTATCGATAGACCCGCACAGAGATCGGAATCACCACGATGAGGCCGATCGTCAAGTACATGAAGAATTCTTCAGGCGACACGATTATCTCGGCGAGAGGGTCCGTACATACCGAGCAGGATCGGTCCGGCCTGCGGCCCGGAACCCCTCAAGGCGGATGAGGCAACTGTCGCACTGCCCGCAGGCTTCTCCGGATTCTGTCGGGTCATAGCAACTGTGCGTGAGCTCGAACGGGACCCCAAGCCGAGTTCCCAGCTCAATGATCTGCGCCTTGGACAACTCAATCAATGGGGCCTTGATCTCGATCCCGCGCCCTTCCACGCCGGCTTTGCTCCCCAATCTGGCGACCGCCTCAAAGGCGCGGAGAAACTCCGGTCGGCAATCCGGATAGCCGGAGTAGTCGATCACGTTGGCGCCGATGAAGACCGTCCGCGCACCCACCGTTTCCGCATACCCCACCGCCAGCGCAAGCAGAAGGGTATTTCTCGCCGGCACATAGGTGGCAGGAATGCCGCCGGCCCGCTGGGTCTCGCTCCGGCCTTTGGGGACCGCGAGCTCACTGGTCAGCGCGGAGCCGCCGATCGCCCGCAGGTCGAGGGCCACGATCCGATGGTCCTCGGCGGCCAATGCTTGCGCCACCCGTCCGGCCGCATCAAGTTCCCGCCGATGGCGCTGGCCATAGTCGACGCTCAGCAGATGGAGTCGATACCCGTCGCGACGGGCCACGGCCGCGGCCACGGTTGAGTCCAGTCCACCACTGGCCAGTACGACGGCCTTCATGCGCGCTCAACGACACTCGGCATTGGGATTCCCTGCCGTCGGGACACTCGGACCCGCATCATTCGGTCGTGTCGACCGTGACCACGTGATCTTACCGAGGGGGAAGAAGGTCGGTCAATCGCGTTCTTCGGCGCGTTCGATTTTTTCGAGCATTTCTTGCTGCGACTGGCACTCGACGCAGAGTTTCGCGAACGGCACTGCCGCCAATCGCTTTTCACTGATCTCGACGCCGCAGTCCGCGCAATATCCAAAGGTCCCTTCGGCGAGGCGTCCCAGGGCGACGTCGATGAGTTGCCGCTTGCGGTTCCTCATTTCCATGAGGGAGATGCCCAACTCGCGTTGGAGATCGATCATCGCCTGATCGCCGCTGTCCCGCGCGGATTCCAATCGACGCTGCTGGTCTTCGGTCAGGGACTGCCCCAGGACGCTTTCGATTTCCTTCATGATTTCCTGGCGCTTCGCCATCAACATCCGGTGGAGCAACTCACGTCGGTCCGGCGCCATCGCCTTGATCGGCCGCCCGTTGTCGGGAGGCGTTTCCTCACGTGCAGGCTCCGGTTGGCGTGGCGCAGGCATCGTCGTTTTCGCCTTGGCGGGGACGGGCTTCGAGACGGTTTTCGAGGCGGCCTTCGCAGTGGTCTTCATTGAGACGGGCACTCCCTTGGTCACCGTGTTCTTTGGCTTGGACGGTTTCGGCATGGACATGGTCTCGTCGCGCACGGTCGCCCAGACAAAAAAGGCCGATATTCATATCACGGCATCTGTCAATTCACAAGCCTTCTCTTGTCCTTCTCTTTTCCTTCGTGACGGCCTTGCGCCGCCGGCTTCCAGACCGACACGCAGCGATCAGGAATAGGTGATGACCGAATGCACCGGATGTCCCGGGAGCCGATCCCGTCCTTTGAGCGAGGCCAGTTCAACGAGAAACACGAGCGCGACGATCTCTCCGCCGAGCTGGCGCACGAGATTCACCGTGGCCGCCGCCGTGCCGCCGGTCGCCAGCAAGTCGTCGACGATCAGCACGCGCTCCCCCATCCCAATGGCATCACGATGGATGGCCAGGGAGTTCGAGCCGTACTCGAGGTTGTATTGCACTTCGAAGCTGTCCGCCGGCAATTTGCCGGGGCGACGGACCGGGACAAATCCCGCATGGAGCTGATACGCCAGCGGACCGGCAAGGATAAACCCGCGAGATTCGATCCCGACGACCTTGGAAATATCGTGATTGCGGTAGCGCTGCGTCAGCTCATCCGTGACGGATCGAAACGCGGCCGGATGCTTCAAGAGCGTGGTGATGTCATAAAACAGAATACCGGGCTTGGGAAAATCCGGCACCTCGCGAATGAGCGCCTTATAATCCATGGACCGGAATCCTTTCGTCGGGCGGATCGCACGGGGTTCGTGGCAAAGGCATCCCAGAGTGGTTCGGCATGCCCGCTACATGAGGTCTTCGGCGCGCAGCGATTTATTGTCCACGGTGGCGCGCAGCGATGCCAGTGCGGTGGTTTCAATCTGACGAATCCGCTCACGGGTCAGCCCGAGGGACCGGCCGATGTCTTCCAGGGTCTGGCCTTCCCCGCCGTCCAGACCGAAGCGCCGGATCACCACCTGGCGTTCCTTTTCCGGTAAGGCCCGCACCCATTCCATGACATCGCGGCGGCGACGCACATGGGCGGTCACCTCGATCGGCGAGATGCTCGCCGGGTCTTCAATGATGTCGCCCAAATAGGTATCGGTGCCTTCGGACACCGGGCTTTCGAGAGAGAACGTGCTCACCAGGCATTGCCGCAGATCGGAGACCTCTTCTTCGGAGATCTTCATCTTGCACGCCACTTCATCCGCCTTGGGCTCGCGCCCCAGCTCCTGGGCCAGATCCTCCACCGCCCCCAAGTACCGATTGACGTGTTGCGACACGTGAACGGGCAGGCGCACCGACCGGCCCTGATTGATGATCGCGCGTTCGATCGTTTGGCGAATCCACCAGGCCGCGTAGGTGCTGAATCGGAGGCCGCGGCGGTAGTCGAATTTGTCCACCGCGCGGATGAGCCCCAGATTGCCCTCTTCGACGATATCGGCGAAGGGCAGCCCGCGGTTCATATACCGTTTACCGATGCGGATGACGAGGCGTAAATTCGCCTCGATCATGCGGGCACGAGCCTCATAATCCCCTTCTGCGACCCGCTTCCCAAGGTCTTGCTCCTGCTCAAACGTGAGCAGCGTGAGCTTGCGGATGTCCTTAAGATAGCTGCGCACGACGTCGAGGCCGTCGGCGGCCGCCTCCTCCCGCTCCGGCTGTTCGCCCCGGTCTCCACTGCGGGAGGTATGCGCACACGGTGGTTCGGCTCCGCCGTCGTCCTCGACCTCGGTGGTCATGATTTCATTGCGGCGAGCCATCCGTAGCCTTTCCTCCGTCGCCTTTCCTCAATCCCAGATCTGAAAGTCGGGGAACCGGTTCGTCGCGTCGCGCCACTGAACGAGCACGTCGCTCACACGTGAGAGCGGCGGGCCTTGGCGTAGGATC
>SWDL01000339.1 GCA_005116795.1 Nitrospira sp.
CTCGGCTTCCGCCTGCCCCGGATCATTCCCCAACATCCAGAGGGTGCCCATGAGGTTATGAAGGAGCGGATTATCCGGATGGGCGTCCGCCTGCTGCTTCACGCGCGCCCGGGCTTCAGCGGGCTTCCCTTGTGCCAGCTTGAGACTGGCGATCTGTGACAGCGGTTCGACGAATTCCGGAGCGACGGCCAGGGCCGCTTCAAATTCGCGCAACGCCGCATCCGGATGATTGTCCATCCGTGCCAGAATGCCCAGTCGATTATGACTGTAGGGTTCTTTGGGAACCGCCTTCAGGATGGCTTCGAACGTCAGCCGGGCGCGCTGGAGGTCGCCCTTCTTCAGGTAGGCATCCCCGAGGATCAAGGCCCCTTTGAGATTGCGCGCATTCGTCTTGAGCGCGTTCTGTGACTCTTCGATGGCGAGATCGACGTCTCCCCGGGAGAGGTGAAGGGCCGCCATCGCGTTTCGGGGCTCGACCATGGTCGGCGCGAGTTTGATGGCCTCGGCAAATTCCCGCTTGGCCTGCGACCAGTCGCCCTGCTGTCCGTACGCCACCCCCATGTAGTGGTGGGCCTGTGCAGACCGGGGCTCATCCTTGAGCACCGTTTGCAGAATCGTCGTCGCCTCCTCGGTCTTGCCGCGGACGAGGAGCACGCGTCCCTGGAAATACCGTCCGGCGACGTCTTTCTTGTTCTTTTCCAACAGCCGCGTCGTCAGTGTCTCGGCGTCGTCCACCGAGCCCGTGTTGAGATAATGGTCGATGAGTTTGTCCCGGGCTGCCGTCGACGTGGGACTGATCTCGACCGCTTTTTTGTAGCTCGCCAGGGCCTTCTCCGCCTGACCGATTGAGGCGTGGTAGTCCCCGAGAACCAATAAGGGCTTTTCGTCTTTCGGCTTTCTATCGACCAGTTGCCGGTAGGCGGCCTCGGCTTGATCCCACTTCCGAATGAGCTGGTAATAGCCCGCCAATTTGACGTAGAGGCCATCTTCCTCCGGCGCGACCTCTATGGCGCGCAGGTAGTACGCTTCCGCTTCGCTCGGCCTGCCGGTGAACAGCCGGAGATCTCCCAAGGCGACGATGATCTCCGGGGCGTTCGGTGATAGCCCCATGGCGTCTTTGAGCGTGTTCTCCGCTTGTACGGGCTGTTTCATCTGCATATAGGTGCGGGCCAGGTCGAGATACACGCGCGTGTTCTTGGGATCCAATTCAAGAGCTCGTTTCAGCTCGGTGATGCCCTGATCGAATTCCTGCTCATTGATGAGACTCTGACCGCGGAGGACCAGACCTTCCGAGCTCGTTGGGGCGGAGGCCAACACGATGTCGGCCCGCTCCCGCGCTTTACCCGGCTCCTTCGCCAACAAATACATTTCCCCAAGTTTCAGTTGGGCATCGCTGTTCTTGGCGTCGAGTTCGACCGTTTTGCCGAGTTCTGCGAACGCCTGCTGGAGATTCGTCAGTCCGCCCATTTTGATGTAGATCAGGGCAAGGCGATAGTGGGCGTCCCCATCCTTGGGGTCGATTTGGATCACATTCTTGTACTCAATCAGCGCTTCCGCATACTTGGCCTTCTCGAAGTAGGCCACACCGCGCTCCCGGTGTTTGGCCTTCTTGGCTTCAGGCGAGGTTTGGAAGCAGCCGACTGTGACCAACAGGAGACCGGCGAGAAGAAGACGGGCCAGCATACGTACACCCTCCCTAAGGCTCTCCGGGCGCGCTGATCGCCTTGACGGCCTCTCATCCCCCGGAGTATTCTCAAAATCTCTCTAAGGAAGAATCGGATGGAAACGGCCGGTCCTTGATGGGTCGAGGCCGGCATCAACGAGCCATGATCGAGCACAATCCACCAGAACCGCTGCCAGTGACCGAGACGACCGCAGACGCGCCCCCTGTGGAGTACGCCGGAGCGGTGGCGCGTCGCGCCAAAGCGGCATCGGCACGCCTCGGACGCCTGCCCGGCAGCGTCCGAAATCAAGCGCTGAGCGCCATGGCGGACAGCCTGGACGCCAATCTGGACGAAATCCTCACGGCCAA
>SWDL01000340.1 GCA_005116795.1 Nitrospira sp.
GGCCGCCTCGACGTCGAGGCGGCCCGACCGGGGATCATCAATCGCGTCGGCGGGGTGGTCGTCCAGCCCATGACGCCGCAGGAAGGGTCTCCCGACCACTATTCCCCTGCCGTCCGGCAGCTCGCCAAAGAACACGGAGTCGATCTCTCCCAGGTCTCCGGATCCGGCGCGGACGGACGGATCACGAAAAAGGATGTGCTGGATGCGGTCGCGAAGCGCCGGGAGCCGGTCAACCGACCAGGACAGCCGGACACGTCGGTTGCCGAAGAGCTGATCCCCTTCAGCCAGATGCGCAAGACCATCGCCGAGCGAGTGGTCTCGAGTCGACGAACCTCAGCCCATGCGGCCACCTTTTTCGAGGCCGACTTTTCCGGAATCAGCAAGTTCCGAGAGGGCCGCGGCCTGACGTACCTCCCCTTCGTGATCGCGGCTGTCGCCCGGACCCTGAACGAGATGCCGATCCTGAATGCCTCGTGGGGCGAGCACGGTATCATCATAAAAAAGGAGGTTCATGTGGCCGTGGCCGTGGCCCTGGATGAGGGGCTCCTGGCGCCGGTGATTCGACACGCAGACCGGAAAGGATTGCTCCAGTTGGCCAAAGAAGTGAGTGATCTGGCCGAGCGCGCCCGGAACAAACGGCTCAACCCCGAAGAAGCGCAAGGCGGGACGTTCACGATCACCAACCATGGCGGATTCGGAAGCTTGTTCAGTACCCCCATCATCAATCAGCCGCAGATCGCCATCCTGGGGGTCGGCGCCGTGCAGAAACGACCAATCGTCCTCAACGACGCCATTGCTATCCGGCCTATGGGCTACCTCAGTCTGTCGTTCGACCATCGAGTCATCGATGGAGCCACGGCGGATCGGTTCATGTCGAAGGTCAAAGGCCGGCTCGAAGCACATGACTGGGAGAAGCTCCTGTGAAGACGAACCGGAACCCCGTCATCGTGAGCGCCGTACGCACCCCGCTGGGCGCCTTCAACGGAGCCTTCAGCCAGGTTCCAGCCACGAAGCTCGGCAGCCTGGCCATCGCCGAGGCCCTGAAGCGGGTCAATCTTCCAGGCGAGAAGGTGGACCAGGTGTATATGGGTTGCGTGCTCGCCGCCGGTCTCGGACAGGCCCCGGCCAGACAGGCCTCCATCGGCGCAGGAATTCCGGACTCGGTCGGCGCCACGACGGTCAATAAAGTCTGCGGCTCCAGCCTGATGACCGTGATCATGGCGTCCCAAGCGATCCGACTGGGCGACGCCCGGATCGTGGTGGCGGGCGGGATGGAAAACATGACGCGCGCGCCCTATCTGCTCGATCGCGCCCGCCAGGGGTACCGACTTGGCCACGCCGAATTGGTCGACAGCCTCATCAAGGACGGGCTCTGGGACGTCTATAACAATTTCCACATGGGAGACGCAGGGGAGCTCTGCGCAGCCAAGTACGGGCTCACCCGCAGCGACCTGGACGACTTCGCGCTGGAAAGTTACCACCGCGCGCGAGCCGCGATCGCGTCCGGCGCCTTCAAACGGGAGATCGTGCCGGTCGACATTCCCCAGAAGAAAGGCCCGCCGGTCACGGTCCTTGACGATGAGGAGCCCAACCGGGTGGACCTCAGCCGGCTGCGGACGCTCAACCCGGTGTTCAAAGAAGACGGCGTCCTGACGGTCGGGAATTCCCCCTCCTGCAACGACGGGGCGGCGGCGTTGGTCATCATGGCCGAAGATGAGGCCGAGATGTTGGGACTGCCCCCCCTGGCTCGCCTCGTCGGGCACGCAGGAGCCGCGCTCGCGCCGGAATGGTTCACGATCGCTCCGGCGCAGGCGATCACACGCGTGTTGAAACAAGCCGGCGCCTCGGTGGCCGACATCGATCTGTTTGAAATCAACGAAGCCTTCTCGGCGGTCTCCTTGGCCATCAATCGTGAATTGGGACTCGATCCAGGGAAGGTGAACGTGAACGGAGGGGCCGTCGCCTTGGGTCATCCCATCGGCGCAACAGGCGCTCGCATTTTGACGACGCTGATTCACGCCATGGAGGCGAAAGGGGCTCGTCGAGGCATCGCCGGCCTGTGCATCGGCGGCGGGGAAGCATTGGCAATTCTGGTGGAACGATGAAGCTCGACGACATCAAAAAGATCGGAGTGGTCGGCGCCGGTCAGATGGGTCGCGGCATTGCCCAGGTCCTCGCCTCATCGGGATGGGAGGTCCTCCTGGTGGATCAGAGTGAGGCCACCCTTCGCCGCGCGATGGAGAAGATCCACGAGAGCATCGCCCGTGCGGTCGAAAAGGGCGCGGTGGCGGCCGAACAGGCCGAATCGGTGTTCACATTGATCCATCCGGTGAGCGACGATTCGCGGTTGCGCGACGTCCAGCTCGTGATTGAGGCCGTTCCCGAAGACCAGGATCTCAAGAAGGGACTCTGCGCGCGACTCGGAGACCTCTGCCCGCCGGCCACGATCCTGGCGAGCAATACTTCCTCCATCTCGATTTCCATGCTTGGCACGGCCTCAGGTCGCCCTGATCGTGTCGTGGGCATCCATTTCATGAATCCTGTACCCGTGATGAAACTCGTCGAAGTCATCCGGGGCCGGCACACGTCGGACGCCACGCTGACCTTGGCGCTTGACCTGGTGATGCGCATCGGCAAGGTGTCGGTCGTCAGCAAGGATGCGCCGGGATTCATTGTCAATCGCATCCTCATCCCCATGATCAACGAGGCCGTCTTCGTGCTGGACGCGGGGGTGGGATCTGCGGAGGCGATCGATCTGGCCATGACGGAAGGGCTGAATCACCCCGTCGGCCCGTTGGCGCTGGCGGACCGCATCGGGCTCGATACCGTGCTGGCGATCTGCGACGTGCTGTACCGCGATCTCGGCGATCCGAAGTATCGCCCTTGTCCCTTACTACGGAAGCACGTGGAGGCAGGATGGCTCGGCAGGAAGGCCGGCCGTGGGTTTTACATCTATCAAGGGCCGTCGGCCATCAGCGCTCAGCACAGAGACAACGCTGACGGGTGACGTCGCTACGCGCCGTGAGGTGGTGCCATGCAAGAACGTAGGCCTCAATTTTCCTCTCTCTCCGGTCTGAATATCGAGCGCCTCTACACCGCTGAACACTTAAAAGGATGGGCGCCCGAGACGGACCTGGGCGCACCCGGGGAGTTTCCCTATACCCGCGGCCTGTACCCGACGATGTACCGGGGGCGGTTCTGGACCATGCGACAGTTTGCGGGATTCGGATCGGCCGACGACACCAACCGGCGATTCACGTACCTGCTTCAGCACGGACAGACCGGGCTGAGCGTGGCGTTTGACATGCCGACGCTCATGGGGCTGGACTCCGACGACCCTCGAGCGCGCGGTGAAGTGGGCTATTGCGGCGTGGCGATCTCGTCGCTGGCGGACATGGAACGGCTCTTCGACGGAATCGCGCTCGACCAGATCACGACCTCGATGACGATCAACGGGCCGGCCGCGGTGCTCTTCGCCATGTACCTCGCGGTCGCGGAGCGAAGAGGCATTCCCTTCGCACATCTGGGCGGCACGCTGCAGAACGACATCTTGAAGGAATACATCGCGCAGAAGGAATGGCTGTTTCCGCCGGAACCGCATATTCGGCTGATCGTGGATGTCATCTCGTACTGTGCAACGCAGGTCCCCAAGTGGCATCCGATCAGCATCAGCGGCTACCACATCCGGGAGGCCGGCTCGACCGCCGTCCAGGAGCTCGCCTTTACGCTCTATGACGGACTGACGTATGTCGAAGCGGCGGTGAAGGCGGGATTGGCGGTCGACGACTTTGCCCCCCAGCTCTCGCTCTTTTTCAACGTCCACAATGATTTCTTCGAGGAGATCGCCAAATTCCGCGCGGCCAGACGCCTCTGGGCCCGCGAGATGCGGCGACGCTACCATCCGAACAACCCGCAGTCGTTGCTGTTGCGCTGTCACGCCCAAACGGCCGGCTCCTCGCTCACTGCGCAGCAGCCCATGAACAACGTCGTCCGAACGACCCTGCAAGCACTGGCCGCCGTGTTGGGCGGCACGCAGTCCTTGCACACGAATTCGATGGATGAAACCCTCGCGTTGCCGAGCGAAGAGGCGGTCAAGCTGGCGTTGCGGACGCAGCAGGTCATGGCCCACGAATCAGAAATCCCCGACACCGTGGATCCCCTCGGCGGGTCGTATTACGTGGAGGCCCTCACGAACCGCTTGGAGGAGGGCGCGCGCGACTATTTCCGTCGACTCGACGAGATGGGGGGCATGGTCACGGCGATTGAGCGCGGCTTTCCGCAACGGGAAATCCTCGACGCCTCGCAACGGTACCAGCGTGAAGTGGAGAAGAAAGAGCGGATCATCGTCGGGATCAACGAATACACGGAGCCGGACTCGAGCCCGATCCCAATTCTAAAGATCGGCCCGAACGTGGAACAGGAGCAAATCGCCCGCCTGTCCGATTTGAGAAAGTCGCGGGACCCCTTTAAGATGGCCGGCGCGCTGGAGGAGCTCCAGGAAGCGGCTTCGTGCAGCGACAATCTCATGCCCTCTCTCATCGAAGCGGTCAAGGCGAAGGCGACGTTGGGCGAGATCTGCGCGGCGCTCAAAGAAGTGTTCGGGACGTATCGGGAGCCGGTGGTGTTGTGAGAAGTGACTGATGACTGGCTTATGAAACTCGGGGCGTTTGAAATCCACATCGTGACCGACGGGCAATTCCGGCTCGACGGCGGGGCTATGTTCGGGGTGGTGCCCCGGGTCTTGTGGGAGCAGTGTTGCCCGGCGGACGAGAAGCATCGAGTACGGCTGGCGGTCAATTGTCTGCTGATCCGCGCGCACGGGAAGAACATCCTGGTGGACACCGGTCTCGGCAACAAGTGGGAGGCCAAGTACCACAAGATGTTTGCGATCGACCGCACCCCTCCGCTGGCCGACTCACTGAAGCGCGTCGCAGTCTCCTTCGATGACATCCACATGGTGATCAACACCCACTTGCACTTCGACCACGCCGGCGGGAATACCGTCGCCGAGCATGGAGGCGTGGCTCCGGCATTTCGGAGAGCCACGTACTTCGTCCAACGCGGAGAATACCAGGATGCCGTGAAGGCCAATGAACGGACCAAAGCCAGCTATCGCCGTGAGAACTTCGTGCCGCTTGAAGAAATCCGCCGATGGGAATTCCTCGACGGCGACACGGATCTGTTGCCCGGCGTTTCGGTCCTCGTGACCGGCGGGCACACGGCTCATCACCAGGCCGTGAAGATCGAGTCGGAAGGCCAGGTCGCGTTCTTTCCCGGCGACCTCATCCCGACCGCGTCGCATCTCCCTCTTCCGTACATCATGGGCTATGACCTGTATCCGATGCAGACATTGGAAGCGAAACGGGCCCTGCTGAATCAAGCGCATCAGGAACGCTGGCTGTTGTGCTTTGAGCACGACCCCAACGTGAGGATGGGGCGCATCAGAAAGGATGAGGAGAACAGGTATTGTCTGGACCCGGTCCCCGACGTCGAGATGGAGGGGACTGTCGCCCTTGTCGGCCTTCCGAGGCCGGCGACTGTCCCCGTGGCCGGACTGAAGGGGGACAGACCCCAGACAGAAGGGGGCCAGTCCCCTCACAGTACGAGGCGACGATGACCGTGGCGACGAAACCCATCCGCGTGTTGATCGGCAAGGTCGGCTTGGACGGCCACGATCGCGGCGTCAAGTTGGTGGCCAGGGCGCTGCGTGACGCGGGCATGGAAGTGATTTACACCGGTCTGCATCAGACGCCGGAGCAGGTGGCGGCCACGGCCGTCCAGGAAGACGTCCAGGCCGTCGGCCTGAGCCTGTTGTCGGGCGCCCACAAGCATTTGTTTCGACGCGTGTTGGAACTGCTGAAGGACCAAGGCGCCGAGGACATCGTGGTGTTCGGAGGTGGCATCATCCCCGACGAGGACCAGGCTGAGCTGAAGGCCGTCGGCGTCAAGGCCCTGTTCACGCCGGGAACGGCCATGAGCGAGATCGTCGGGTTTGTCCGGGGACTTCGGTCGTAAGGATCGGGCTTCTCCCGTGAGAGTACTGAAGACGGCGGTTCAGCCACAGTCGGAAGAATTCGCGCGCCACCAGGCCCATTCGGAAAGCCTGGTGGCCGACCTGAACAAATATCTTGTGCAGGCGCGCGCCGGCGGCCCGGCGGATGCGTTGGAGTTGCACAAGCGGCGGGGCAAGCTCACCGCGCGAGAGCGCATCGCGGCGCTCCTGGACCCCCAATCCCCTTGGCTCGAGCTGAGCCCGCTGGCCGCCTTCAACATGTATGACAACCAGGTTCCGTCGGCCGGTTTGGTCGCGGGGATCGGTTCCGTGTCGGGACGATTTTGCCTGATTGCGGCCAACGACGCGACCGTCAAGGGCGGAACCTATTTCCCTATCACGATCAAAAAGCATCTGAGAGCCCAGGACATCGCCTCGGACAACCGCCTCCCGGCTCTGTATCTCGTCGATTCCGGCGGCGTGTTTCTGCCGCGTCAGGCCGAGGTCTTCGCGGACAAGGACCATTTCGGGAGGATTTTTTTCAATCAAGCCAGGATGTCGGCGTCGGGCATTCCGCAGATCGCGGCGGTGATGGGGATGTGCACCGCGGGCGGCGCCTACGTGCCGGCCATGTGCGACGAAAACGTGATCGTCAGAGGCACGGGCACGATCTTCCTCGGCGGCCCGCCGCTCGTGAAAGCGGCCACCGGCGAAGACGTGACGGCCGAGGCCCTGGGAGGAGCGGACGTGCACACGCGCCTCTCCGGGGTCAGCGACCACTTGGCTGAAAACGACCGGGAAGCCCTAGACCTCGTCAGGAGCATCGTGGCGACGCTCGGTCGGCGACCCGCAAGACCCCGCCACGGCGACGCGGAAGAACCGCTCTATCCGGCCGAAGAGCTGTACGGGCTCATCCCGAGCAATCCCCGTCAGCAGTTCGAGATGCGTGAGGTGATCGCGCGCCTCGTGGACGGCAGCCGTTTCCAGGAATTCAAAGCGCGCTACGGGCCGACGCTCGTCTGCGGATTCGCCCACTGGATGGGACACCTGGTCGGACTCGTGGCGAACAACGGGATCCTGTTTTCCGAGGCCGCGATCAAAGGCTCCCATTTCGTCCAACTCTGCGGCCAGCGACGCGTCCCCCTCATCTTCCTGCAAAACATCACGGGATTCATGGTCGGCAAACAGTATGAAGAACGCGGCATCATTCGAGACGGCGCCAAAATGGTCCAGGCCGTCTCGACCGTCGAGGTCCCCAAGTTCACGGTGATCATCGGGGCCTCCCACGGGGCCGGCAACTACGCCATGTGCGGACGCGGCTACAGCCCGCGATTCCTCTTCGTTTGGCCCCATGCGCGCATCTCGGTGATGGGGGCGCAGCAAGCCGCACAGGTGCTCGTGACGGTCAAGCAACAGCGGCGCGATCGCGAGCGCGCCGCGCTCTCGGAGGAAGAGCGACATCGGCTGGCCGAGACGGTCCTCGCGCAATATGAACAAGAGGCCAGCCCCTATTTCAGCACGGCCCGGCTCTGGGATGACGGCATTCTGGACCCGCTCGAGACGCGTCGGGTGTTGGGGCTGTGCCTCGACCTCGCCGCCATGACCCCGACCCGGGAGAGCCACGCGCCGGTGTATCGGATGTAGGGGACTGACACCCTTCTTCGCGTCTGCGCGAGGTGTCTGTCCCCCTCGGAACGGGGACAGTCCCAGGCCTCGGAAGGCCAAGAAGGGGGACAGTCCCCGGTGAGGGACTGATGGGCCCGTTCACTTCACTTGTCATCGAAGACCGGAGCGGCATCGTCTCCATCGCACTGAACCGCCCGGATCGCCGCAACGCGTTCGATCGCCGAATGGTGACCGAACTCTGCGAGGCGTTCACGACACTCGCCGGCGACCAGACCCTGCGGGCCGTCATCCTCTCCGGCACCGGCTCGGCCTTTTGCGGAGGGGCGGACTTGCGATGGATGTCTCCGGATCAGCCGTTGTCTCAGGGAGAGGCGCGTGAAGACGCGGAACGTCTTGTGCGGATGTATCGTGCCATCGACGAATGCCCCTGTCCGGTCATCGGGCGCATCCACGGATCGGCATTCGGCGGGGGGGTGGGATTGGTCGCCGTGTGCGACGTGGCGGTGGCGGCCCAAGACACGGTCTTCGCGCTCAGCGAGGTGCGGCTCGGCCTGATTCCGGCCGTCATCGCGCCGTTTCTCCTCAGAAAATCCGGCGAATCGTTCGTCCGACGGTATGCCCTGACCGGCGAGTCGTTTCCCGCTTCGGTCGCCAATCAGTACGGGCTCGTCCATGACGTGATCGAGCCCGACAAACTCCAGACCCGCATCGACGAACTGGCCGATGCCGCCTTACGCGTCGCGCCCCAAGCAGCCAGGGAGACCAAGGCACTGCTTCACCGATTGCTCACGCGGGCGGACGACGACGGGTGGGAAGCCTGCGCCGCGGCCAATGCCACGGCGCGGCTGTCACACGAAGCCCGGGAAGGACTGCAGGCCTTCTTCAGCAAACGGTCTCCCGCATGGAGCCGGGAGGGTGACAAATGAAGCCTCGGAACGGTCTAACGCAAGGGGTCAGGCACCTGTCGGAAGGGTGCCTGACCCCACCCGTTCGGATCGTCGAGGTCGGTCCCCGCGATGGACTCCAACACGAGCCGACGATCCTGCCGACGGAGCGGAAGGTGGCGTGGATCAACGCCTTGTCCCGTACCGGCGTCGCCGAAATCGAGGCCGGCTCGTTCGTGTCGCCGAGGGCCATCCCGCAGTTGGCCGACTCGGACGACGTGTTTCGCAAGATCGAACGCCGCCCGGGCGTCACCTATTCGGCTCTGGTTCCGAACGCGCGCGGGCTCGAACGAGCGCTGGCTGTCGATGTGCGCAAGATCGCCCTGTTCACCGCCGCGTCCGAGACCTTTACGCAACAGAACATCCACGCCACGATTCGGGAATCGCTGGACCGATTCCGCCCTGTCATCACGTCGGCCAAACAGGCCGGACTGACCGTCCGTGGCTACGTGTCGACGGCCGTCTTCTGTCCCTATGAGGGCAAGATGGAGCCCGCGCGGGTGGTGGAACTCTTGCGGCAACTGCTCGATCTCGGCGTGGATGAGGTGTCGCTGGGAGACACCATCGGTCGAGCCGCGCCGGCTGACGTGCGGAGGTTGTTGGATCTCGTGATGCCTCGCGTCGAGCCTGCGCGCCTGTCTCTGCACTTCCATGATACATATGGGATGGCGATCGCGAACGTGCTGACCGCCTGGGAGGAATACGGGGTCCAGACCTTCGACACCTCGGCCGGCGGTCTTGGAGGCTGCCCCTACGCACCGGGCGCTTCCGGGAATGTCGCGACGGAAGACGTGGTCTATGCGCTGAAAGCCTCAGGAGCTGCGGTGGCCGTCAATGAAGAGAACGTGGTTGAAACGATGAAAGAATTGGAAGGCGCTCTTTGCCGCCCGCTTGCCTCACGGCTGTCACAGCTCACCGGCGCCTTCTCGCTCCGGTCCACCACGCACAAGCCGGCGTCGACCGGTGAAGCGGACCCTGCAGCGATACTCGCTGAGCGAGTAAAGAGCGGCGAGCCGCGCGCCATCTCTCGGTTGCTCAGTCTACTGGACGATCAGCATCCGGACGGCCGCGCCGCCTTGGACCGACTGGGGTTCCCCGGATCGCGCGCCGTCACCATCGGCATCACGGGATATCCTGGGGCAGGGAAAAGCACACTCATTGATCGGCTGACGAGCGCCTATCGACGTCAAGGAAACAAGGTGGGCATCCTCGCGGTGGATCCCAGCAGTCTGGGGTCG
>SWDL01000341.1 GCA_005116795.1 Nitrospira sp.
ATCATGAGCTACGTCAAGAAGAAATACAGCTTGCTCATCGGCGAACACATGGCCGAACGAATCAAGGTCGAAATCGGGTCGGCCTATCCGTTTGAAGAGCGAAAAACGATGACCATCAAGGGCCGCGACCTGATCTCCGGTATTCCCCGGAGCCTGGTGATCGATGACGCAGAAATACGCGAGGCGCTTCAGGAGCCGATTGGGACGATCGTCAATGCCATCAAAGTCGCGCTGGAAAATACGCCGCCCGAGTTGGCCGGCGATATTATTGATCGTGGCATCGTCCTGACCGGCGGAGGGTCCCTGTTGAAGGGCATGGATACGCGATTCCGCGAGGAAACGAATCTCCCAATCATCACGGTGGATGATCCGCTGACGTCTGTGGTGCTGGGGGTCGGAAAAATCCTCGACGAGTTGGATCTCCTCCGCAAGGTCTCGGTGATGTCCCAGTGTTCCCGTTGAGTGCCGCGTCCACACGTCGATGTACCTATTTCGATCGACACCCCGCGCTCGGCGGGTCGTAGTCCTCTTCCTTGCCCTGCTCCTCCTCGCGCTCTTTCTGCTTCCGGCTCAGACCCGTCGCGTGTTGCAGCAGGTCAGCCAGCCGTTGGCCTGGCTCGTGTCGTTTCCACTCGAGGGGTTTGCGGCCACCCGCCAGCGGGGCACCGATCTCTGGGAGGGGTACATCGCGCTTCAGGATGTGCGGCAGGATAACGGGCGGCTGCGGCGGGAGTTGGAATTGCTGCGGGGACAGAACACCGCTCTCCGGGAAGCCGCTGCCTCGGCCCAGCGTCTTGAAGGGCTCCTGGCGTTCAAGACCCGCTCGAATTTCGAGAGCGTGGCAGGGCATGTCATCGCCCGCAATGCGACGAATTGGTACCGAGCCTTGGTGCTCGACGTCGGTGATCGAGACGGCGTGAAGCCGGAGATGGGAGTTGTGACGGCGGCCGGTGTCGTGGGACGGGTGGTTAAGACGACTCCCCATACCTCAATCGTGTTGATGATCACCGATCCCAACAATGCGGTGACGGGTCTCATCCAACGGACCAGAGATGAAGGATTAGTGGAAGGCACCGCCAAGGGACAGAGCCGCATCAAATACCTCCCGCTGCTCTCGACGGTGCGGGAGGGGGACGCGGTCGTGACCTCCGGACTGACCGGCGGATTCCCGCGCGGCCTGGCCATCGGCGTCATTACCCAGATCAACAAGGCAGAAGGCGAGTTGTTCCAGTCGGCCGAGGTGGTGCCGGAAGTCGACTTTGCGAAGCTGGATGAAGTCCTGGTGATCGCCTCGGTCCATGCGCTTCAGGAAGAGGCCGGAGTGGCCCAGAGCCACACGCCAGCAGGAAAGGGATCGGGCCGATGAACGGGCTCCTCTATGCGGCGCTGATCTTCCTGCTCCCGCCGCTGCAGGCGATGGTGATGGGGGCGACCCATATAGTGGGTGGCGGGCCGGATCTCTGTTTGGTGACGGTCTGCCTGGTCGGGTTGTTTTCAGGCGAGGTCCGAGGGATTCTCCTCGGGTTGGCGATCGGGATGGTCCAGGATAGTCTGTCGGCGGGCGACCAGTGGTTGAATCTGGCGACGAAAGGCGTGGCTGGGCTCTTGGCGGGACTGGTCGGCAGACATCTCGCCGGCGCCACGCCGAGCGCGATGATCGGTCCCATCGCCGGACTCTCGTTGGCCTCGTGCCTCGTCTTCGTGGGAGCCTCGGGGGCGGGGAAACCGCTCCTCGATACGCTGTCCGCCATACGGATTGCGGCTCCCGAATTGGTCTTGGATACGGTGCTGGGCGTGGGCGCCTATTGGTTTCTCTCCAGGCGTCGGCGTCCCGCGACGGGCTTTGATGCGCGGTAACGCGCAAGGATTCTGATCGCCGTCATGGCTGATTTTGCCGCTCCGCAGACAGAGGAACTCCGCGAGCTGCTTCGGCGCCTCGTCTTTCTCCAGATCGGGCTGGCCGTGGCCGTGGCGCTCGTGATCGGTCGCCTGTGGCAACTGCAGATCCACGAAGGGTCCTACTACCGAGATCTGTCCGAAAACAACCGCACCCGCACGCTCGTCGTCGAGCCCGCCAGGGGCCTCATCTATGACCGGAACCATGTCTTGCTGGCGAACAACGTGCCGAGCTTCAGCCTGTACGTGACCCTCGAAGACGTGAAGGATGTGAGCGGACTGGTCACGAAGCTGGTCGAACTCGTCGGTCTGGACGAGACCCAACTCCGCAAGAGGATGACCGCACCCGGCAGTCGGCAGAACCCCCGCAACCTCAA
>SWDL01000342.1 GCA_005116795.1 Nitrospira sp.
GCACCTTCCCGCCGGCAGTCTGACCTCCCTGATCGAGGCTCAACGCATAGAGCAGATAGACGAAAGAGACAATGAATGGGAAGAGCACGACGGCCAATTTCCAGTATTGGAAGGCGCGTATGGCATAGGCCAACGAGAGAATGCCGTAGAGCAAGGTGGGGACAACAGCCATCCAATGACGCTCACCGCATACCCGGACGCGGAGAATGGTCGTCGTCGCCAGAGCTGCATAGAACGCGGGAACCACATACCAGATCAGAGTCTCTCGACTGAGAGAAGGATACGTTTGGTGGTGCCAGATATGGACAAAAGCATAGGCGTCGGCCTCAACTCTTTTCATGAGGTCGTCAAGGAAGAGCGCTGTCGTTCCAGTCCACCCCATGTAGGCGAGGAAGGGAATCAACCCGAGAGCAAGCCCTCCGAACAGTGGAGGCGCGATTTCACGCCACGTGCATCGGCCTTCCGCCCGGGTCAACTCATTCTGACCGACTCCCGCTCGGTCAATCGCCATCATGAATGGAAACAGCATCGTGGCGGCCACCAGGAACACGGCTTGATCCAGCGTCCCGATGACACAGGACAGCCCACTGAGCGCCCCCGCCACCCAGAGATTTCGGTGACGTCTATCGTAGACCCAGGCCGTGAGCAACCCGAGGGTCAGAAAGACCGGAATGTGCCTCGGCTCAATGAGGACTGGATAGAGCGCGAGGCCCACCATGCCCGCAATGCGCCAGAATCGCGCAGGGAATACCCGCCAGATATAGAAGGCAGCCGCCACGTACGCCAATGGCTCAAGTAATATTCCGAACATTCGGTCGGCTGCGAGCGACTCGCCAAACATCGAGAATGCCAGCAGCGGACGGATCACCTCAGGGAACAGACCGTGGGGGAGATACACATCGCGGATGGGAAGTCCTCCATTGAGGACGATCTGAGCACTGCCCAACCGTTCACCCTCATGCATCCAGTCGATGTCACCAAACAGAGGAACACTCGCGGTCGTGGCAAGCCCGAGATAGAGGAAATAGATGCTGGGCAGCAGCCAGCCTGGGCAAGGAGGAATCAAGGTCGCACGTGCTTGGTCAGAAGACTTGTACTCATACATCCCTGCATGCTTCGCCCATCGCGATCGCCAGCCGTCAGATCTCCAACCTCGTCGACCCCGAGATTTGAACAGGCGCTTGCCTGGCACCCCAATTCCAACCTGACTACCCCCGACACTCTTGTCGCTTATTCCTTCCGTATCTTTGTCGCTGTCACGATCAGAGAATCACCGAACAGTACAGCATCCGACAACATCACATTCCGGATGTCGGCGACCTTCGGGTGGGACGCTGCCGCCCGTTTTCCGCGGCTCTGCATTAAGAGCCGAAGCAGGCGATACAGCATTCCGTTTCGTCTGATATATTGATTGGTCTCAACTGCTGTGATTCGGAACCCCCATCGAGCAAGCACGTACCGCAGTTCCAGAAAACCGATCGGATTGATATGGGCAATGGGGATCTCTTCATCCGTTTTCGGATCAAGCTCGATCATGTAGTGAAATTGATTCGGATAACCCCGAAGGAGATAGCCGAGGCGGGAGCGGATAGACAGCACGTTCGGGGTCGTGATGTAGAGCATCCCTCCCGGACGCAAGAGACGGTTCGCCTCCCGGACAAAGAGATGCGGATTCTCGATATGCTCAATCCCCTCGATGCAGCCGATCGCGTCGAACTGGGCGTCCGGAAACGGCAGACGGCTGTTCATGTCGGCCTTAACGCACGTGCGGCCGGGCACGATGAACGTCTCGGGCTCCAAATCCGCAGCGGTGACGTCGAGCCCCTTCTGCAGCAGGAGATAGGACAGTTCGCCGCTGCCCGCCGGAAGATCGAGGACCCTCCGATGGCCGGCCTTCACGATCAGGTCCGCCACCTGCGCCCGCATCCGATGTGTGGAATCGGGGTTCGGATGGGACGGATGGATCGAATCAAACCTGAGCGACTCAGCAGGTCGGCCTGAAGTGCCCTGGTGTGTCACGGTGTCCGACACAGTTGCTCCTTTTCTTCGCTTCTCCGATCACCTTTCCAGCCATTTTTAGCTATGAATAGCTGACGGAGACCGCGATAGCCGCTGCCCTTAGTCAGTCTCGTCATCCCAGCCTACGATGCCGCCACATGCTACCTCGACCAGGCCATCGAGAGCGTCATCGGACAGTCGCGCGCATCCTAGCAAATCCCCTCCATGCCTGCAAAGACTCCACTCAGAAATGAGGTAAGGGGCAGGCGGCAATGGGCGAAGGGCATGGAAACAGATCGCGTTTCTCGTGAACTGTGAAGCGTATCTCCCTAGATCACTTGCGGTTCACAAACGACGAGATACCAAGATCTTCCTCACTCGTC
>SWDL01000343.1 GCA_005116795.1 Nitrospira sp.
CATAGAACACGTCCGTCCCTTCGCGAATCCCCAGCCGTTCGGTGTCCGGTTGCGTCGCCAGGAGATCCTCGGACACGACCTTGAAATCGTACCGCGCGGGATCTTCAAAGACCGGAATGACGGCGAGATCGACCGTGGGATCCTGATGGACATAAACGTTTTTCTTCGATCCGTCCGTCTGGAGCGAAATGGTCAGGACATCGGAGCGCCCGTCCTTGGTGTTGAGGCGCACATAGGCCTGGGGCACAAAGGCGCTCCGGTCTGCCGTCTGCAACACATGCTTCGCCGTGACCAGGTAGACATACATGATCCCTTTCTTCACGGGATGGCGGACGCCCATCAGAAAGCCCGTGCCGCTGGGAATCAGTTTGCCGTCGGCGTTGGGAAGGAAGAGGAAGACGACCGACTTCTTGATATCCGGTGGAACCGGAATCGCGCGCGCGGCCGCAGCAGGCAGAAACGCCCATAGGACCATGAGCACCGTAAGGATCCGAAAGAGTCTGTGGAGAGACACCGGCGACATGGCTCACCCCGCGGGAGGATCGATCCCCCGCACCTGAACAAAGCGCATGATGCCTGTCCGCGTCACCAGGCCTATCAGCCCGCCGTTCTTCACCACGCCGAGGCGGGGCTGACCGTCACGGACCATCTGGTCGATTGCGGCATAGGCGGAGGCGTCCGGCCCAATCTCCATGGCCGGACTCCAGGGCGTCATGATGTCACGGACCTTTCGCCACGACCACATCGTGCGACTGAGGCCTTGCAGATCATTGGTCGCGACCATCCCGATGATCTGCCCGCCCTCCACGACCGGAAATCCGCCGAACCCGTAGGTCAAGAAGTATCGGGCGACCGCCTCTTCGACGGTCATCTCGCCGTCGATCGTCACCACATCCCGCACCATCACGTCCGCGACCGGTATACGCGCCAGCGTGGCGTGCAACGCCGCTTGCCGGAGTCCCCCCTTCGCCGCGGCAAAGAGAAAGAGACCCAGGAGCGTCAACCAGCCTCCGTTGGCGGCGACGGCGCCCGGGATGCGCCCCAAGGCCGCCCCCAGCATCACCGTCACGCCTGTGACCGCCAGAAACAGTCCAAACCCACGGCCCGCCAGCGCGGAGAGTCGTGTGGCGCGCGGCAGATCATCGAGCCAGGCCCAGAGCCCCGCGCGCAGCACCCGGCCGCCGTCTAGTGGAAATCCTGGAATGAGGTTGAAGAGGCCCAGTTGGAGGTTGACCGTGCCGATGAGCAAGGCCAAGACCCAGAATCCGGCCAGGCCCGGCTTTCCCTCCACGACGACGCTGACACTCAAGAGCATCCCGGCGAGGACAAAGCTCACCGCCGGCCCGGCAATCGCGATCAGAAATTCCGCCTTCGGGCGAGGCGGTTCCCGCTGCATGTGCGCCACCCCGCCGAAGACGAACAAGGTGATCTGCCCGATCGGAATCCGATACCGTTGGGCGACGACCGAATGTCCCAGTTCATGAAGGAGGACCGAGAGGAACAGGCACAGCGCCGTGACCCCGGCCATCCCCCAGTAGCGCGCGAAGGACTGCCCCGGAAGACTCTCCGGCAGGTAGCCCGTGGCCAAGACCCAGGTCACGAAGGCGAAGACCAGGAACCACGAGATGTGGATCTTGATGGGGATGCCCAGAATGCGGCCGATCTGCCAGTTGCGTCCGCCCATGCCGGCCCTCATCCTACGTATCGCTGCGGAGATCGTCAATCAAGGACCACCTGCTTCTCGTCGAGGCTACAGGCCGGCTGTCTCAAGCCCTCCGGCGCTCCCACCGATACAGCCTGTGGACCATCTCAGCCGTGCGGATTCCATCTGACCCCGACGGGTCCAACACCCTGCTCATTGATGGATATCGGCGAGAGAACGGCGAATATGAATCCAGACATTCTCGAACAGCTTCATCGGGCCGCCCTTGCCGATCGGGGGATGATGAGAGGTCAATTGGCGCTCTTCGCCGCCCCTTTTTTGGTCGCCGTCATCGTCTTGACGCTCGTCTCCTCCTCGGCGCTTGAGTCCCTCAAGGTCGACGGCCCCGTGTCTCGTGCTGTGCTGTTGATGAAGGACCTGGAGGCCGAGATCCTGTCGCCTTCGCTCGATCTGACGGCATTCTACCTGCTCATTCTACGCATGGTCGACGAATCGGACCCCAAGGAGGTCAGGGCACTGATGGAGCAAAGCAGGCTCGCGCGCGACGCCTACGAATCCCGGCAAGCCTATTGGATCGCGACCCTGCCGGATGGCGAGGCCAAGCAGCGGCTTGTGGAACAGGTGCAGCGAGAGGCGGCGGCTTTCTTCCTGACCGTGGAGCGCGCATTCCTGCCCTCGTTGCTCTCCGGAGAACCGACCGAGGCTCGACGGTTGGCCCACCATGCGCTGAATCGCGACTATCAGCGGCACCGAGCCGCGGTCGGCGAGCTGGCCGACATCGTGACACCCCTCCGCAAAGCCGTCAACGAATACGCGACCGACTCCGTCGAACGCCAACGACGCAATCTCCTCCTGTGGGCCCTGGCGCTGCTGTCGTTGACCGTCGCCGTCGGAGGGTTTTCAGCCGCGCTCTTTTCTCGGCATCTGACACAGAGGGCGGCATCGATGGCAACAAGGCTGGTCGAGGAGGTCGCGGAAGCCCGGCTGTGGAAGGAACACACGGACGGCAGCGAGGACACCGCCGCACTCAGCGCCGGCTTTGAGCGTGTCCTGGAACAGCTCCGGCGCATGACCGGAATGGTGTCGAAGATCAGCAATCAACTGGCCCTAGCCTGGTCGGAACTGGCCGTCTCAATCGGGCCGATGGCGCAGGAGACCGCGATCCTCATTGGGCACTCGGCGGAACAGTTCCCACGCCCCATGGACACGACACCGGCGACGGCGAGTAGCGTGATTCCTCCCGTCTCGACGGTAGCCCCGGCGCCATCCAAGGCCACGGAGCAGCCGGATCCGGACCAGGCCGAGCGCCCATCCGAAATCCTCGCCGATCTGCAGCGCTCGTCCGCCCATATCACGGAGATCGTCGGCATCATTCAGGGACTCGCGGATCACACCAATCAGCTCGTCGAAAAAGCCGCGCGCGAGGCCTCACGCGCAGACGAGCAGGGCCAAAGCTTGGCGATCCTGACGGAGCAGGTCCGTGCCTTGGCGGAGCGTACCACGAGAGCGACGGAAGACGTGAGGGAGACGATCAGGCAGCTCCAGCAAGAGACCCTCGGAGCCTTCGCCGGAATCGAAGAGGGGTCCGACAAGGTGGCCGGGGGCTTGGAACTCGTGCGGAAAACCGGCGATGCCTTGGCCGCAATCGCTGAACGGGTGAAACGAGTCGCCGACACGATCCGAGAGATTGCCCAGACCGAAGAGGCCGACGCCTCTGAATCGCTGCGCACAGGCGCGAACAAGCCGACCGCCACAGGGACAGGTCAGGAATCAGTTCCCCCGTCCGGAGGAATCAGCAAGGCTTCCTCACCCACATGACCCCTCACGCGCATTATTCATGAGCGCGTCCGCGGCTTTGACCCGTGGCAATCGAAGCGCAACGGGCTCCCCGATTCGCCGCTGCCACGCTCGCCCCCCTCGCGCAACCGGCGGAAGATCCTGACAACGGAAGTCTATGTTGAAGATTCGTTGTCTGCTTGGATCCTGTCCCTGTTGTTCCCCGCAGTATTTTCCAATCTGAAGATGAGTCTGAAGGAAGGGTGAGGAGTCATCCCGCCTTTTTCCGTCCGAAGATAGTTTCAAAGAGTTGATGTCTGGCTGCTTGCAGCCGCCTGGCGGCCTCATTATCGCTGATTGTGAAGGCGATGGCATCCAGGTGTTTGAAGGTGACGCCCTTCTTGAGGAAGGTCTCGGCTTTCGGCAAGGACTTGAGCTTGTCGTAGGGCGTCATCATGTGTTTGTAGCGGTAGCGTTTGCGCTGTTTGCCTTGGTCATCGGTAAAGGTTTCCGGGAAGAAACAGGGGCGGTGGTAGTTGATGTAGGGGACGAGGTGTTCCTGGTTGAAGCGGTTGACGAGGGACGCGTAGCGCTGGGGGATATGGGCATAGCCGAGGAGCTTGCGCACCACGGCGCCGTTCTTGGATTCTGCCAAGGCGTTGTCGTTACAGTGGCGCGCCCGTGACTTGGTGAGTTCGATGCGCAGCTTCTCCAGCAGTTCGGCAACGCGGCGGTTGATGTATTCCGAGCCGTTGTCGGCGTGGAAACCGAGGATGACGAAGGGAAAGCTTGCCAGCAGGGCTTCCAAAGCAGGGATAAGAAACTGCTCGCTGATGCGCTCGACGGTGACGAGGACCTCGAATTGGGTGATCTCATCGACGGCGTTGATGTGGTAGAGGCCCTTGAGGCCGTCCTGATCGCCTTGGTGAACGGTATCGATGCGGATGAAACCGGGCCGGCCTTGGGGCTCGGGTTTACGGCGGATGCCGATGGGCCGCTGCACGGCGGCGGTTTTCACGTGAGTGAGGCGGCGCGAGCGGTAATCCTTGGTCTTGCGCAGGTTGTACAGATGCGAGACCGAGATACCGGACAGTCGCTCGAAACGGGTATCGCCGAACGTGCCAAACGCACGCTCACAGAGCTTCTTCACGGCGGGGCCCGAGGGCGTATCGTGCAGGGTGTCGATCTCGGCCAGCAGGCGGACGTCCTCGTCGGTATAGCGGGCCACGAAGCCGCGCCGGGGGATCACCTGCCAGCGCAGATGGCCTTGATCCAGGGTACGGCGGATCAGGCGGGTGATCTGCTGGCGGGAATAGCCGCTGATCCGGCAGAGGTAGGCGATCACGAGTCCCTTGTCGGCCTTGGCCAGGGTCTCATAGCGGAAATGCCGCAGGGTCTGTGCGATCCACCGGTAGCGCTCGGTTTGGGTGGGTGGGGACATCCCCAGCGGAGCGGCCCCCGCCAAAAACTCCGCCACCTGCTTCAATGTGCGTAGCTGTTTGATGTTCATGATGATGTTCATCCTCCCATCATGAACGGATTCGGGCGCTAGTTCAGACTCATTTCATGTTGGAAACACGAGACCTCTTTCAGACTCATTTCATATTGGAAGAGGCTCCCGCTGGCTGGAAGCCTGACTCCAATGATAGAATGAAGCGTTGATTGGAATCCATCATCCATACGATGACCACATCTACTCCCTTCGTACCGAGTCGGGTGGCTCAGGCTCTTTCCTCGCGACTCATCGGATTTATCATCGTGCTCGGGGGCCTCTTCCCGGCCTTCGGACATGCCCAGGTGGTCCGCTCGGGGCCTCCAACGTGCCAGGCCGTCGCGATCACCTTCGATCTCTGTCCGGTCCGGATGGCCCCCGGGTTCGATGCTGAATTGATCCGACTCC
>SWDL01000406.1 GCA_005116795.1 Nitrospira sp.
GACATCGTGTCCAAGCTTCGCCAGGCCCCGGGCCTGGTAATACGTGTAGGTGCCGATGCCCCCAAACCCAGTTTCCGGCGGATACTCGTACGAGAGCAAGGCGATCTTCATGTCGATGCCGGGCTTGTCAGCCCTTTCTTCTTGCCCCAACTTCGCGCCCTCGTCCATCTGACGAGACGCTGGACCGCATACCGGACCGCCCACAGGGGATGGCCGGCCACCAGGGAGATGGCCCGCCCGAGCACGCCGACGGCGCGGTGAAGCACCGCGTCGGAGCGCGCTCCGCGCGCGCGGACATATTCCTCCAGGAGCAGGGCGCTGATCGTGAGCGCCTGCCGCCTGACCAGGTCCTCATGATGTCGGAGCAGGGCGTGATGGGAGCCGAGCGCCCGTCGACCACCCGTCGAGGGGTCCTCGCGCGGGGCGCCGGGGACGAAGGCCCCATGCACCTCGGGTATCACGTCTCCCTCCAGCCGTTCTTCCTGGAACTTCAGCCACAGGTCCCATTCCTGAAGGGTGGAAAGGTCGTTGGCATAGCCTCCCACCTTGTCGAGGTCGCGACGCCTGATCATCGCCACACCGCCACCGACCGTATTTTCGAGCAGCAACAGCTCCGATGCCCCGAAGGGTTGTCCGTCGGCCGGTGCCCGACGCGCCTTTCGCCGCTCCGTCGGCTCTGGGGTGCCGTCCAGATAGGTCGTGACATAGGCCAGGCCCGGCCTCGCCGCCAAGACCTGGGCGCACCGCTGCATCATGCCGCGCGAGAGGCGATGGTCCGTGTCCAGCACCACGATCAATTCGCCGGTCGCAAGCGCGAGCCCGCAATTGCGGGCGTCCCTCACCTCCTGCACATCCTTCTGCGCCACGCGGAGGCTTGGGAAGATCCGTCGCATCTCGGTCAGCCAGGACGCGGACTCGGTCCCCCTGTCCCATTCCAACACCAGGATGACTTCGTAGTTGGAATAGGCTGAGGCGAAGACGGACTGCACCGTGGGCCACACCCGGTCTGTGTCTCGACCGACCGGAACGATGACGCTGACCCGCGGCTCGTCTGCCGCCGTCAGGACAGGCAACGCGGCATCCCGGAGGGGGGTCGCGGCCATGGCTCGATAGGCCTCCTGCGTCCGCCGGCATTGGCGTCGGCGCACCGCGTCAAATTCCACCGCCAGACGCCGGCGAATGCCGGGTTCACACCGGACCGACCGGACAGCCTGCGCCAGCGACCCGGCGAGCGCGGCGACATCGCCGACGGACACGACGGCGGCGCGCAGATCGTAGTCGTGCAGCATTTCCGGAATACCCCCCGCATCACTACACACCAGGACGCACCCGGCGCGAGCGGCCTCCAGCACCACGTTGGGATAGTTGTCCCCTCTCGAAGGCACGACACAGACATCCACATCAGCGGCCAGCCACTCGAGCAAGGTCTGTCGCGGCTTCGCCTTCTGGATGGTCCAATTCGGCACCCCGTCGAGGATGCGACGAACGGAACCGGCCATGCTACCGTCACCAGGCAACCCTCGTCCGTCATTGCCACAAAAGACGAACTCCACCGGCTGATCCAAGGCGGCGGTCTCGACGGCCCGTCGAATGGCCTGCGCCAAGATGTCCTGGCCCTTCCGGAGCTCCAGACGGCTGACACAGGCCACCGTCAGAGCCTCTTTCCTGCGAGGGAGGACCTCTCCTGCGGCTCGGGAAGGACCCTCGGCGGAGATCGGGTACCCGGTTCGAATCAGTGGTCTTGAGGACATTCGTTCCTTGTCACGAACCGGGTGCAGGAGAAATTCGGTCGGGCTCAGCACCAGATCCGCATGGGCGTTGACGTAGGCTTCCATGTCGTGGCAGTAGAGTTGCTCGCGTGTGAGAAAGTTCTCGGCCTGCCAGTCGGCCACGTCCTTCGAAGACGAGTGGAGATGGACCACCAGGCGCGTGTCCGCAAAGGCGCCGGCGGTCCGCTTGTGGCGCACGGCCATGAATCCAGGCCCCCGCCAATCCGGAAATTCAATGAGGTCGTATGGCCGTTCCCCATGCAGCGTGACCAGGTTGCGGTAGTAGCGTTCGGCACGCATGAGGTCGGGCATTCCCCAGGTCATCGGATCTCCCCCTCCACCGTGCAGATCCAGGAGGCGAATCCCGGCTCGCCCGAACAGAGCTCTGGCCTTCGCGAAATCAGGCTGCATCCCCGCAGGCACAAAGGAGAAGTCCGTGAGCACGTCGACTTCCCAGCCGCTACACCCGGCCAAGAGGTGTGCCGCTTCATAGACATAGGTCCCGATCCCTCCGTTGATATACAGCGGGGACACTTCCGGGTATGCAAACAGGATTCGAGGCATCGGTTTGGACCTGCCTAGGGCCGCTCTCGACGAGACGGAGCCTGGATATGGGCTCCTAACAGACGGTATCGGACACTGTTCGGAAAGAATTGAGCGGAAATCACGGGAACGGGGGATTCGTAGACTCCTTGATGAACTGATGTCTAGGCCGATTTTCGATCCAATAAACTCTCGGCTGCCATCCCCGCAACAATGGCGGCCTGCGAGGCGGCCATCAGCGTGGCAGCCAGACATCCGTTCCGCAGTCCCGACGTTCGGAAACAGGTTCGTATGACGTGTCCCAAGAAATCACGTCCGACCTTGTGCCCCTCCTGCCTGCCCCGGACACAGGCTTGGTGGAATCGATAGGCGCCCCGTCCATACCAGAATTGCTGCTTCCAGAAGCTCCGCATGGTCAGCCAATGCCGGTGGTGGATGACCGCGCGATCCTCGGATACGAGCATGTGGCCGTGGCGCACCCAACGCGCGCAGAACTCTCGGTCCTCTCCCGCTGCCAAGGGGAACGTCGGATCGAAGCCCCCGACTTCGAGAAACATCGATCGGGCGACGGCCAAGTTATTCGAGGTAAAAAATCGCAGGCTGCGTGGATGGCTGTCGTAGTAGGCGTACAGACTGTCGGTCAACCGCTGGCTGACCGTCGAATACAGATTGTCGGGATAGGCGTTGATCGTGCGTCCTCCCACGAGAGCTTGCGGCATGTGATTCAGCCGGGCCTGCAGCGCAGACAGCCAGTGCGGGGTCACCAGGCAGTCATCATCCGTCAAAGCAAGATAGCGACCCCGCGCCATCTGTGCCCCCGTGTTTCGAGCAGCGCCGGGACCGCCGTGGGTTTGGCTTGTCAAGGTGATCTCGAGTCGGTTACGGAATGAGGCAACAAGATCGCTCGGCGGGTTGCCACTCCCATCGTCCACGACGATGACTTCGAACTGTTCACGAGCAAAGTCCAGGCCTGTGAGCGCGGCCAGGCAGTCGCCCAGTTGTGATGGACGTCGGTAGGTCGGGATCACGATGGAAAAGGTGAGGGATGATGACATCGTGGTCGTGAGCCTTGGTGAAACCACGTCAGGCTACCGGGCTCGAAACCCGATGACCACGTTGTAAATATAGCCCACCGCCCATCCGGACAGGGCCCCCGTCAGTGCCCCGTAGAACAACCCCACCAGACTTCCTCCCCACGTCACCGAGTAGCCGATGAAATAGTGGCTCAGCAGTTGTAAGTGTTGCCCTACTTGTGGCCCGTCTTGAATGACCAGCAAGATCGTCATCATGAACAACGCGAGCCCCCCGATCATGCCCGAGACTGTCGCCAACACTCCGGCATGAAGTTTGGTCACGGCCCGCCCGATCACCTCGTCTTCCGTGTTCGCGAGTGACATGGTTCGACCTCCCGGCGTGACGATTGCACGCCTGCCTAGACCCGGCTCAAAATGTCGCGTTCGAGTTCAGCGTCCGCGTGACGTCGAGCCAGCCTTGCATAGACCTGCAAGCTCCAGTTGCGGACCGCGGCTGCCATGAATCCCACTCCAAATCCCACCGCACCCATTTCAAGAGAGCCGATGCCGGCTCCGGTCCAGCTCACGGTAAATCCCGGCAAAAAGTACCCCAGCAAGGCGAGGGTAGGCCCTGCGACGGGACTCTGC
>SWDL01000344.1 GCA_005116795.1 Nitrospira sp.
GATCGCCACACCGGCATCGCCCGTCGCTTCGACCCCAGCCAAGCCTGCGGCCGCTCCACCGGCGCCCACTGACTCCGCAGCCGCGCCCAAGCCTTGGACGGTGGAGCTCAAGAAGCTGGTCTTGGAGCAGTACGCGATCAAGATTCTGGATTACGTGCCGGCTGATCCGGTCACGCTCACAGTCGCCCCGATTGGCCTCACGGTCGGCAATTTCTCCACCGCCAAGAACAACAAGGCCGCGGTCACCCTGAAACTCGGGCTGAACAAAACCGGCACGATTGCCGCCAACGGAACCTTCAGCCTCGATCCCCTCTCGGCCACGGTGAAGCTGGACGCACAGGGCCTCGACCTCGTGCCGCTCCAGCCCTACGTTGCCGAGAAGGTCAATCTGGTTGTGACCAGCGGGGCGGCCTCGGCTCAGGGCACTGTGTCGCTCAGCACCCCCAAGCCCAATGAGCCGGTGCTCGGCTACACCGGCGACATCGCGCTCGCCAAGTTTGCCGTGATCGACAAGACCAATTCGGAAGACCTCATCCGCTTCTCCCACTTCGCGGTGAACGGCATCCGTCTGGCCACAAGCCCCTTTGCCCTCGACATCAAGGCCGTCACCCTTGCCGATCTGGCGGCCCATCTGACGATGAACGCCGACAAGACGCTCAACGTCGGCCGGCTGATGGTCACCCCGCCGCCCGGCG
>SWDL01000345.1 GCA_005116795.1 Nitrospira sp.
GGCCGTGAGTTTTCTGGTCGGCGGCACGCTGGCGACCGTGGGTGTCGGGCTTCAGGCCTTGCTCCGAAATCCCCTCGCGGATCCCTATGTGCTCGGGATCTCCAGCGGGGCGGCCTTGGGCGCGGCGGTGGCCATGCTCCTGGGGGTGGGCACGGCCATCGGAGGGATGTCGGCCTTGTCGCTGGCGGCGTTTGCCGGGGGATTGCTGGCCATCCTGCTCGTCTACCGGATTGCCATCGGGTCCGGCGATCTTCCCATGCCCACACTGTTACTGGCGGGCGTGATCATCACGGCCATCTGTTCGGCCTTGGTGATGTTCATCCCCTCCGTCTTGGATCCTGCGCGCGCGTACACCATGATTTCCTGGCTCATGGGCACGCTGAGCGCGCCGGACGGCCCGACCTTCGCCCTGCTGGTGGGTGTGACGGTTCTCGGTGGGACGGCACTCTTTCATCAAGCCCGCGCCCTGAATGTGCTGACACTCGGAGAAGAAGCGGCCCGTTCGTTGGGTGTCGAGGTCGAGCGCGTCAAACGAACGATCTTCGTGATCTCCGCGCTCATGACCGGGGCCGCCGTGTCGGTCAGCGGACTCATCGGCTTCGTCGGGATGGTGGTGCCCCATGCCGTGCGGATGGTGCTGGGTGCAGACCATCGCGTGGTCATGCCCGCCTCGGCGTTGATCGGAGGGCTGTTTCTCATGGTGGCCGATACCGTGGCGCGGACGGCGCTGGCTCCAGCCGAGATTCCGGTGGGGGTCGTCACCGCCCTGGTCGGTGGACCGTTCTTCGTGTATCTGCTCGTGGCCCGGCGGGGTGTCATGCGATGAGCCTTCTTGTGGAATCCCGCGGAGCCCTGTCCGTCCGGGACCTGACGTTTTCCTATCACCAGGGACGCGGAGGGCGCTCACGCGATGACAAGGGATGGGCCATTCGGGGCCTGAGCTTCCATGTGCGCGAAGGAGAGGTCCTGGGGATCATCGGCCCCAACGGATCCGGCAAGACGTCGCTGGTGAAATTACTCGCCAAGGTCGCGCGGCCGCATGCGGGGTCCATCGACCTGTTCGGCATGCCCATAGACGGAATGGCGCAAGATGCCGTGGCGAGAAGGGTGGCCCTTGTCCCTCAGGAGACGGCGCAACTGTTTCCCTTCACGATCGCGGAACTGGTGCTCATGGGACGATTTCCGCACCATTCGGCCGGCTGGCGCTTTGGCGGGATGGATTGGGAGACGCCCGAAGAAATCGGGCTGGCCGAGCGGGTGATGTCCGACCTCCACGTCCGGCATCTGGCCGATCGCTTGCTGCATGAGGTGTCAGGGGGCGAGCGGCAGCGCGCCGTGATCGCTCGGGCGTTGGTCCAGGAACCCGATGTGTTGTTGCTCGACGAACCCACCGCCTTCCTGGATCTCCGTCATCAGATGGAGATCCTCGCGATTCTCCGCCGCCTCAATGCGCAACGTGGACTGACGGTGGTGATGGTGTCGCATGATCTGAATCTTGCCGGCCAGGCCTGTGACCGCCTGCTGCTGCTTCGGCAGGGCGAGATGGTGGCGTTGGGGATGCCCGAAGAGGTGATTCGGCCGGAACTCATTCGAGAGGTCTATGGCTGTGAAGTGCTGGTGGATCGGCATCCGGTGACGGGCCGGCCGCGGGTGACGCTTCCGGGGACGTAGCTCGTGAAACGTGAAGTGTGAAACGTTCTGATCCTGACACGAGATATGTTTCACGAATGACGTTTCACGAACGACGAGGAGTTGTGCCCGCTCCTCAATGTGGTGACGGGGCACAGTGCCATGAGGGAGAAGAGGGTCTAGCCGAAAAGAAGAGGCCGGCAGAGACGGGGAAGATGGTGCAAATCCATCACGGTGCCGCCACTGTCAGCGGGGAGCGCACTTCCAGATAAGCCACTGTCAAAAGTGCGTGAAGCGTTGTGCGTGAAGCGTGAAGCGTAGGGGAAAGTTTCCGACGCAGGACGCTTCACGAACGACGAGCGACGCTTCACGTGCGCGATGGGAAGGCGGAAGGACGCCACGATCCGCGAGTCAGGACACCCGACTGTCGGACCATTCGTTTCCACCCTTCGAGCCAAAGGGAGGTCGAGATGCGTCCTGTCGTGTGGGTTTCTCTCTGTTGTTCATTGGTCCTTGCCGTCCGTGCCCCGGGGGGCTCCGCTGCGACCCCTGACGAGGTTGTCGAAACACCGGATGTCGTCGTGTCCAGCACCCGATTGCCGGACGCTCAAGTGGATGCCCGGCTCCTGCCCGCCAAAGTCACCGTCATCACCGCGGCCGATATCCAGCGAACGGGCGCCAAAACGGTCCAGGAAGCCGTGCAATGGGCGACCGGCATTGTGATGTATGATCAGCGCGGCAACTCGTTTCAACAGTCGATCGACCTGCGAGGGTTCAATTCGCAGCCGGTGCCCGGCACCGCGGTGTTCATCGACGGGATGCGGGCGAACGAACCCGATTTCGGCGACGTGAATTTTGATCTCATTCCGCTTGAGATGATCGATCGCATCGAAATCATCCCCGGCGCGTCGGCGATCTACGGAAAAAACGCGCTCGGCGGCGTCATCAATATCATGACGAAACGCGGCGGCGACAAGCGGCAGGTGACCGGCGAAACCCTCTTTGGAAGCTTTCATCGTGAGCGGTATAGCCTCAACACCAGCGGGCCGATCGGTCAATTCGACTACTTCGGAAACTTCACGCGGGAGACGGAAGACGGGTTTCGCGATGAATCCGATGCGAGGATTTCCCGATTTTTTGGGAAGCTGGGCTACCGGCCGACCGCCGACACCGACGTGACGGTCTCCTATACCTACGTGAAGGACTTTCTGCGGGAGGCCGGCTCGCTGCCTCTGAGTGTGGCCGCCATCGACCGCAAGCGCAACTTCACGCCCGGCGACTTTACCGACAACGAAAACAACGTCCTGAGGGTCACCGGACGGCAGACCCTTTCCTGGGGATTCTCCGTGAACTTTACCGGCTACTACCGGAGATTAGGACAACAGCTCTTCAATGTCGGACAGTCATCACGCAGCAATAACATCGTGCATACGGAGTCGCGAGGCGGGACGGTGCAGCTCACGCAACAATCGACACCGCTGGGATTTCGGAACGCGCTGGTCCTCGGCGCGGAGGCCTCACGGAACGACATCGGAACCAGGTTGGATTCTACCTCGGGATTCGGGCCATTCAATAATATGAAAGACAACGACGAGTCGATCCTCGCCTTCTTCGCTCAAGATACGTTCAATATCACGCCGCAGCTCGCGGTGACGGCGGGGGTCCGATATGACCGGAACAGGCTGGAGAGCAGCTTTAGCGACAGCTTCAGCGTTCCCGATCGGCTGTCGCGCGTGTTTCATCGCACGACCCCGCGCGCGGGGGTCAGTTATCTTGTCACGCCCGAGGCATCGGTGTACTTCAACTACAGCCAGGGGTTCCGTATCCCCACCACGGATGAGCTCTTTGCCCTGGGAACCTTCACGTCCAATGCGAATCTCAAGCCGGTCGTGACGAACAACTACGAAGTCGGCACGAAGGTCAAGTTCGGTTCCTGGGGGGACGGCGCGCTGTCCCTGTACCAGAGCAACACGCGCAATGAAATCTACTTCACCTGTACGCTCTGCGACTTCAGCTTCGGAGACGGCTTGAACCGCAACGTGGACAAGTCCAGAAGGCGGGGCGTGGAAGCCACGGTGAAGGCGCGGCTCAATCCCTATCTGGACGGCGTGGTGAACTATACCTTCACCGAAGCCCAATTCAGGGCGCCGTTCAACCTGTCGTCCGCCTTGCGGGCGGATGTGGGCGATACCTTTCCGCAAGTGCCGAAGCACCGCCTCAGCGTGACGGGCAATCTGCATCCCGCGGACGGGTGGACGGTCTCGCTGATTGGGTTGTACGTGAGCACGCAGTTCCATACCAACGATGAGGGGAATACCCAGCCGCGATTGCCGGGCTATGTCCTGCTCAATAGCCGTATCACCTATGAGCGGCCCGTGCCGGGCGGTCGGCTCAACGGCTTTCTCATGATGAACAACCTGCTCGACCAGGAGTACTCCACTTCGGGTATCATTGCCGCCAATAATCTGACCGGCGGCGGGGCCACCGAACGGTTCGTCGTGACGGCGCCGGGAATCGCCATCTTCGGCGGGCTGAGCTATAAGTTCGAGAGCTTCTGAGAGGAAGGCGCGATGAAGCAGCGTGGGATGCGAATCACCAAAGTGTACACCCGAACCGGCGACAGGGGGAAAACCCGCCTCGCCGGCGGGCAATCCGTCTGGAAGGATGATCTCCGCGTGGAGGCGTACGGCACGGTCGATGAGCTCAATGCCGTGCTCGGCGCCGTGCGCGCGTTCAATGCCGCAAAGAAGGGCGCATCCGGAGCGCGTCGGTTGGAGGACGAGCTCCGATGGATGCAGAGCAAGCTGTTCGATGTCGGCGGGCTCCTGGCGACCGCGAAGGGGCAGCAGTTTCCCAATATGCCGCAGATCATCGGTCCGGACGTCACTCGGCTCGAGAAGGCGATGGATCACTGTCAGGAGGAGCTTGCGCCGCTCAAGGAGTTCATTCTGCCGGGCGGGGGAATCCTGTCGAGCTTGCTGCATCAAGCTCGAACGGTCTGTCGCCGGGCCGAGCGGCTCTGCGTGGCGCTCAGTCGTCGTGAGTCTGTGGATCCTGCGATCATCATGTTTCTCAACCGGCTCAGCGATGCGCTGTTTGTCTGGGCGCGATGGGTGGCCAAGCGGCGGGGGGAGCCGGAGTTCTTGTGGCAGCGGGAGTCTCCGTAAGGGTTCGACGCCGCCGGTGCCGCAATTTACAAGAGCCCCGGCCTTCGGTATAGTCCCACAAGACTTCCGAAGGCGCGGGGCTTCCTTGCCTAAAATCCTCGACCGCTACATCTTTACCGAGTTGCTTCCTCCGTTTCTGGTCAGTCTCGCGGTGCTCTGCTTCGTGATGCTGACCAATCGGCTCTTGTTCCTGGTGGAGTTGCTCGTCTCCAAAGGTCTGGGGTTCGCCGCGGTGGCGAACGTCGTCGCGCACATGCTGCCGTCGTTTCTCGTGCTGACGCTGCCGATCGCAGGCATCATCGCGTCGGTCAGCGCCTTCAGTCGGTTGTCGTTCGATAAGGAACTGGTCGCCATGCGGGCCATGGGCTTGAGCCTCTACCGCCTCACGCGACCGGTGCTGGTCTTTGCGATGCTCGTGTTCGGCCTCACGCTCATGCTGGCGCAATGGGGACAGCCCTGGACGAGCGTGAATCTCAAAACGCTGGCCCTGAGTCTGCTGCGCGATCAGTTGACGGTGGCCCTGGAGCCGGGTGTGTTCAACGAGCCCGTGCCGCAGATGGTGATTTATGTCCATGAGGCGGCAGAGGCCGATCAAGCCAGGGGGATTTTCATCTCGGACGAGCGGAATCCGGCTGACCCCAAAGTGATTGTCGCCGGCGAATACATGATGCTCACCGAGACGGGGAGCGGCCAGGTGGGGCTGCGTCTCATCAACGGGACGATCCATAGCCGCCCTCATGAAGCGGACGGCTACCGGCAGATCGGCTTTGAAACCTACGACCTGAAGCTGGCGCTGGATCAGCGCCTGGCCCCGCCGGCGCCGGAACGTCTCCCGCGCGCGGTGATCGTCGATCGATTGAATCAGGCCGGCTGGAACGACCCGCTGCTGCTCCGGCAGCTTCTGGAGTCCTACAAAGACCTGGCCTTCCCGACGGCCGCCTTGGTCTTGGGGGTGCTGG
>SWDL01000346.1 GCA_005116795.1 Nitrospira sp.
CGCGAGCTCCTGACGGCGGCGGTGCTGTGCAACGGTGCGACGTTGCAACAGGAAGACGGGACATGGCGCATTGTGGGGGACCCGACGGAGGGTGCGCTGCTGGTCGTGGCGGCAAAAGCAGGCCTGGTCAAAGAGCAACTCGATACCGTCGCGCCGTTTCTGGGGGAAGTGCCGTTCGATCCGGAGCGCAAGATGATGACCGTCGTGCGCCGAACCACAGAAGGCCCGGTGGCATTGGTGAAAGGTGCGCCCGATCTCTTGCTGGGACGGTGTACGCACCGACTGACGCTGGAGGGACGAACGGAGCCGCTCACAGAATCCATCCGCCAGGCGATCCTCGACGCGAATGGGGCCTTCGCGCACGAGGCCCTTCGCGTCCTCGGCGTGGCGTCTCGACGCGTGGCCGATGATCTTGGTGCCTTCACAGCCGGTGCGCTGGAACGTGACCTGACCTTCCTGGGCCTCGCCGCCATGAAGGATCCCCTGCGTCCCGAGGCGAAGGCTGCCGTGCAGGCCTGTCGTGCCGCCGGGATTCGCACGGTGATGATCACCGGGGATCACCAAGAGACGGCGATGGCAATCGGGCGCGAGTTGGGGCTCTTCGAGGATGGCGAGTCCGCGATGACCGCCGCCGAAGTGCAGAATCTGACCGATCAACAGTTGGCGCAGTTCGTCGACCGGGTGTCGGTCTATGCCCGGGTGTCGGCTGAACACAAACTGCGGATCGTGAAAGCCTGGAAGGCGCGCGGGGCTATCGTGGCGATGACCGGAGACGGGGTCAACGACGCGCCGGCTGTCAAGGAGGCGGACATCGGCGTGGCGATGGGGATCACGGGGACTGATGTCACGAAGGAAGCCTCGGATATGGTGGTGACCGACGACAACTTCGCCTCCATTGCGGCCGCCGTGGAGGAAGGGCGCGGGGTCTTCGACAACATCCGGAAGGCCATCCATTTTCTCTTGTCCTGCAACGTCAGCGAGGTGTTGGTGATGCTGTTTGCAGCGGTCAGCGGGCTCCCCCTGCCGCTGTTGCCGATCCAGATTCTCTGGATGAATCTGGTGACCGACGGGTTTCCCGCATTGGCGCTCGCCGTGGACCCGAAAGCCCCCGATTTGATGCAGCGGCCGCCACGCCGCCCGGAGGCCAGTCTCCTTGATGGGGGGCGGCTCCTCGTCATTGCTGGGCAAGGGCTGATGATGGCGGTGATTACGCTGGGCGCCTTTGCTTATGCGCTGTACGGGTTGAAGCAGGGTCTGGATCAGGCCAGAACCGTGGCCTTTACGGTCATGGTGCTGGTCCAGTTGGTGCACGCATTCAATTGCCGGAGCGACCGCTATTCCATCTTTGCGCTGGGCTTCGGCACCAACCAAGCGCTCGTGTGGGCCTTCATCCTCTCGCTCGGCGTCCAGGTGGCCGTGCTCACGGTGCCGGCGGCCGCGCCGGTCTTCAAGGTCGCGCCGCTTCCACTCGAAGACTGGGAGCTCATGCTCGCGGTCGGGATCCTTCCACTGGTGATCATGGAACTGATGAAATTCCTGCGGGCCAAACGGACGGCCTAGGGCGCACGCGCAAATGCACGGGCGCGTGGGACTGAGGGCCCAATACCGTCTGCGGGCAGTTGTGACAATGGCGATCTTCGCCTATAGTCTGGAGCAGTTCGATCAGAATTCAGAATACGGAACGCCGATGAAGATGCCATTCGCAGCGGTGGCCCTGATCCTTGTCGGCCTGCTCGGCGGAGCAACCGGGTGCTCCCGAGACCAGGCCGAGCCTCCCGAAGCCTCTGCACCCGCGGCGGCCACGAACTCCGATCTCATTCACTTGTCGGCGGACGCCGTGGCCCAAGCCGGCATCGAGGTGCAACCGGTTGCGCGCGGCCAGTTTCGCGTGCACCGCGAGTTTCCAGCCACGGTGCAGCCGAACGAAAACGAACTCGCGGAAGTGACCGCCCTCGTTCGCGGGCGCGTGGTCGACGTGTACGTGGACGTCGGCCGTGACGTGAAAAAGGGCACGCCCTTGACCAAGCTCCACAGCACGGAGCTGGGGCTGGCTGAATCCGCCTATCTGAAGGCGAGCGCCAAGCTTCACGAAGCCGACCTCTCGTACGAACGGGCGCGCGATCTCTATCAGCACAAGGCGATCAGCCAGGCCGAGTTGCAGCGGCGGGAAGCCGAACATCGCACCGCCCAGGCGGAAGCGCGCGAAGCCCAAAACCGGCTGGAACTGCTGGGCGTCCAGTCGCCGGAACTGCAGCGATTGGACCGCGAGCACACGATCAAGGCGGATGTCCCGCTACGAGCCCCGTTCGACGGGCGGGTCATTATGCGCAACATCACGAGGGGTGAGGTCGTCGAAACCGCGCAAAAGCTGTTCACGGTCGCCGATCTCTCGCACGTGTGGGTCGTGGCCAATGTCCCCGAGAAGGACGTGCGGTTCATTCGCAAGGAGCAAACCGTCGAGGTGATGGCCGCGGCCTATCCCCAGGCGGTGTTCCCCGGCAGGATCACCTACATCAGCGACGTGTTGGATCCGGCCACGCGCACGATGCGCCTGCGGGTGACCGTGGAGAATCCGGAGCGAAAGCTGAAGCCGGAGATGTTCGCCACGGTTCGCGTCTTTTCCGATCAGAACCAGGACGTGCTGAGCGTGCCGCTGGCGGCCGTCCAGAGCGGCCCGGCGGGCAAGATCGTGTTCGTGCAGCGGCAGGCCGACACGTTTGAAATGCGGACCGTGAAGCTTGCGGAGGAAAGCGGGGAAGTCGTGGCTGTGCTCGATGGTCTTCACGAGGGAGAGCCGGTGGTGACGAAGGGATCGTTCGTCTTGAAGTCCGAGATCGAGCATCGCAAGATCGAACCCGTGCCATGATTGCCTCTCTGCTGGAGTTCTCCCTTCGGCAACGAATTTTGATTCTTGGGCTGGCCTGCTTGCTGTCCGCCCTCGGCCTCTACGCCTTTCAGTCCATTCCCATCGACGCCTATCCCGATGTCACGAACATTCAGGTCCAGGTCCTGACCGAGGCCCCGGGCCTCTCGCCCGTCGAAGTCGAGCGTTTCATTACCTATCCGCTCGAGCTGCAGATGACCGGCCTGCCTGGGCTGGTCGAAATTCGCTCGCTCTCCAAGTTCGCGCTTTCGCAAGTCGTGGTGGTGTTTCGTGACGACGTGGACATCTACTTCGCCCGCCAGTTGGTCCTGGAGCGGATGATCGCGGTGAAAGAACGGCTGCCGGAGGCAGTCGAGCCGGTCATGGCGCCGATCTCGACCGGATTGGGAGAAGTCTACCAGTACTACCTGGAAGGCCCCCAGGCGGGCGCCGGGGATCCCGCCGCCGTCGAAGCGGAGTTGACGAGCCAGCGCACGTTGCAAGATTGGGTGCTGCGTCCGCTGCTCAAGAGCGTGCCCGGGGTGATCGATGTCAATGCACTGGGCGGGTTCGTGAAGCAGTACCAGGTCCTCGTGGACCCCGCCAGACTCCGCAAGTACGACCTCACGATCCATGAGGTCTATGACGCCGTCGCCAAGAACAATGCCAATGCCGGCGGCAACGTGGTGGAGCGGCATGCAGAGCGGGCGATTGTGCGTGGGCTCGGCCTCATCAAAACCGTCTCGGACATCGAGAGCATCATCGTCAAAGAAGCCGGCGGCACGCCCGTGTTCGTTCGCGACGTAGCCGAGGTCCACATTGGCCACGCCGTCCGGCATGGAGCCGCGCTCCTCAACGGCGAGCGGGAGGTCGTCTCCGGCACGGTGCTCATGCTTCGTGGCGGCAACGCCCGCGAGGTGGTGCAGGCCGTCAAACAGAAGGTCGAAACCCTCCACCGCGACGGGGTGCTCCCCAGCGGGACACGCATCGTGCCCTTCTACGATCGGATCGAGCTCGTCACCGCGGCCATCCACACGGTGCGGGATGCCTTGATCGAGGGCATTGTCCTCGTGGTGTTCGTCTTCTTCCTCTTCCTCGGTCACGTGCGGAGCGCTCTGGTCGTGACCGTCTCGTTGCTGGTCACTCCGCTCATCACCTTCATTGTCATGCAGCGGTTGGGGCTGTCGGCGAATCTCATGACCCTCGGCGGGCTCGCCATCGCCGTCGGCGAGATCGCCGACGGCTCCCTGGTCGTGGTCGAGAACGTCTATCGCCATCTTGCGCAGACCGAGAGGCGTATGAAGAGCCAGATCGAGGTGATCTTGCACGCGACCAAAGAAGTGGGGCGGCCGATCCTCTTCGGCATCCTCATTATCAGTGTGGTCTTTCTTCCGTTGATGACGCTGCATGGCCTGGAAGGGAAGATGTTCGCCCCCTTGGCCTACACTCTTGTGATTGCCCTGCTGGTGTCCGTGCTGGTGACGCTCACGCTCTCGCCGGTGTTGGCGTCCTTGATCCTGCGCGGGGACCATCCGGAAGACACCCGCTTCACTCTCTGGATGAAGAGAGGCTATCGGCCTGTGCTCACCTGGATTCTCGGTCATGGCGCCATGGTGCTGCTCGGCTCCACCGCGCTTCTGGTCGCCAGCCTGGCTCTCCTGCCCTTCGTCGGGCGTGAATTTATCCCGATCCTAAAAGAAGGGGCTCTGACCCCGCAGATCGTGCGTCTCCCCAGCGTGTCTCTGCCGGAATCCATCGAGATGGAAAAACGGACGCAC
>SWDL01000347.1 GCA_005116795.1 Nitrospira sp.
GCGTCCATTTTCTTCACTGAATCTGAGGCTAACAACTCAACGAGCCGATTCACCGGGACTACATTCGACAGGCCAGAGTTCTCCTCGAAGACGACACGAGGACGCTGAGTCTGCAGGCTGATCGCGGTTTCTCGATAAGGGAGGAAAGACGAGACCACTCCAATCAGTTTCTCTGCGTTCAACAGTGGTGAGTTCAGTCCTTGGCCAACCTTCAGAGATGGGTTGTAGATTACGGGACCACCGCTGTTGCCGGGAAACACGAACACATCCGCGATAACGTTGTCGTGATCGACTCGCCCGACGATGCCATGCCTTGCGATCGGCCTCGGATGATCGGCGGACCGAAGCCCGAGGGGAAAGCCAAGGACAAGCACCGGCGCCCCGGCGCTTAAGGCGCCGTCGGCGATGAAGTTGTCAGGCGTCAAAGTTACCAACGTGGCGCTGTCTGGCCAGGCTATGAATCGACAAGCGACGTCGGACGCGGGAGCGTTGAACCAACTTGCGAGTCCTTTCGGCAGTTCATCGTCCCAAACGATCGCGCTGCCACCACCCTGCGAATTGAGACGGTACGCCAAACGCGAGCCAGCTGGGAAGGGGCCCTGAATGACGTGTTGGGCCGTGACGAGGACAATGTGTTTGTTAGCGGTCCGGACGAGAAAGCCGGTTCCAATCGACTGTAGTTCCTTCTGTGAGTCAGTCACCTCGATCGAAACGACTGTGTCCAGCCATTGCTGATTGAACGAGGTCGTCTGCAGGACGGCGGGCGCAGGTTGGCCGAACGCCGTCGAGGCCCAAAGGACCAGAGCGGCTAGAACAGAGCTGAGAAGTCGAAACGGCATTTGATCAACCCTGACTGGCTAACTATCAAGTGAGCCGCCAAGGCACGATGCTTTCTGGCTGCCTCTCTCGTGTAGTTCCCTGTCCCGAAACGCGTAAAACCCATCGGATTGTCTGTGAAATACCAGAAGGTGTCAACGTGGTCCGTTCCCGGGAGTCAGAAAAGGAGTCAGAAAAGGGGACATTCAACATATTGAGATCCAAGCTGAGAGCCAGCACTGCAGACCCTTCGCCCAAGCCTACATCGACAACTTCTCGGCGACGTTGCGCATCTGCACGCCATGCGCCAGCGAGGCGCCGCCCCGGATCGCGCAGGAGACGTGCACGGCCTCGGTCATTTCCTCCACATTGGACCCCTTCTCCAGGCAGGCTTGCGTGTAGGCGTCGATGCAGTAGGGACACTGCACTGCGTGGGCCACGCCGAGGGCAATCAAGGCCTTTTCCCGTTCGGTGAGCGCGCCGTCCGCGAACACGGCGCTGTAGTAGCTCATGAACTTGTCCCACAGCTCCTTGTTCCCCTTCCCCATGTCTGCAAACTTGTTGAGGTCGTGCGGGTGGTAGTAGGTATCCATGCGAATGGCTCCCACGGAAGGTTAAGGTTCAGGCTGATGGGGACTGGCCTCCTTCCCGGCCGTCTTCGGCCTGAGGCCTGTCCCCCTTCCCGGAATGAAGGGAAGACGACACGTCAGCCGTTCGACTGGAGGATGTACAGCATGTCCTCGTGGATCAGGCCGTTGCTCGAGACGAGTTCGTGGCCGTAAATCGAGAGGTCGCCGCCCTTGAAATCGCTGACCCGGCCGCCCGCCTCCTGGAGCACGACGGCGCCCGCCGCCATGTCCCAGGGCTGCAGCTTGAGTTCCCAGAAGCCGTCAAACCGCCCGCAGGCGACATAGCAGAGGTCGAGGGCGGCCGTCCCGGTCCGTCGGATGCCCTGGGCTTTCAGCGCAAAGCGGGTGAAGTAATTGAGATTATTGTGCGGGGTGTTTCGGATATCGTACGCAAACCCGGTGACCAGAAGGGCGGTGTTGAGGGTCGGGGTTTCCGACACGCGAACCCGGTTGCCGTTCAACGTCGCTCCGCGGCCGGCCTCGCCCACAAACAGCTCATGGCGGGTCGGATCCAGGACCACTCCGAGCAGCCCCTGGCCCTGATACTCTACGCCGATCGACACGCAGTAGGCCGGATACCCATGCGCGAAGTTGGTCGTCCCGTCCAACGGATCAATAATCCATTGAAAAGGGGAGGCGCCCCCTCTCCGTTGTCCGCCCTCCTCAGCCAGGATACGATGCTCGGGGTATCGGCTGAGAATGGTGTCGACAACGGCCTGCTCGGCTTGGCGGTCGGCGTCGGTCACGAGATTGACCGAGTCCTTGAACTCCACGCGAAAACCGAGGCGTGCGCGCTCCGTCAGAATGGCGCCGGCCATTCGAGCCGCGGACACGGCCGTTTCCCGGAGCTCGTCCCGGAGCCCATCGGAGAGGAGGTCCATTTCCAACATGGATCGATTGTACCACGCGGCCATGATTTTGCCTCGAAGAACCCGCGATTCCATGCGGGTTCCGAGTGGTTGGCACCGAAGGAGTCGGTGCGGTAGTATTCTGGCCGACCGTTCCCTCCACCGTCACGCTGAAGAAGGAGTCATTGATCATCATGCATCGTGCCTGGCCGGCCTTTTTCCTGATTCTGATCACACCCGTGACCGGAGCGCCGGCAACCGATGTTCCAGGGGCCGGGATCGAACAGTTCAGTCCGCAGGGCACCGTCAAGCAGGTGCGCCAAGTGACGGCGCGATTCACGGAGCAGATGGTCCCCTTCGCGGATCCACGGCCGTCGATCGATCCGTTTGAGGTCACCTGTTCCGAAAAAGGAACCGCCCGGTGGATCGACGGGCGCACCTGGGCCTATGAGTTCGGGCGAGACCTGCCGGCCGGCGTGCGCTGCAGCTTCACCACAAAATCTGGAGTCAAGACGCTGTCGGATCGTGAGGTCAAGGCGGGACCCTTTGCGTTCTCAACCGGCGGGCCGGCGATTCTGCAGGCGCGTCCGTCTGAGGGCTCCAAATACCTCGCCGAAGACCAAGCCTTTGTCCTTGTGCTGGATGCCGTGCCGACCGAGGCGTCACTCTTACAGCACGTCTCGTTTGCCGTGGAGGGCCTGGCCGGCCCGGTCGGCGTCCGGATCGTCTCGGATGACGCGCGGGCCGCGTTGCTGCGGAGCGCGCTTCCCCGCAAGTCCATCGTCGAAAAAGCCGGCTCGCCCGTGGCGCTGGTCCGCGAGCGGGGCCCGCTCCGTGACGAGCAGCCCCGCGCGACTGCGGTGCTGGTGCTGCAGGCCGTACAGAATTTTCCGGCCGGGAAGGCCGTGCGACTGATCTGGGGCAAGGGCGTGGAGGCGGAGAGCGGCGTCGCCACCGATCAGGACCAGGTCCTCCAGTACAAGACCAAGCCACCCTTCACCGCCACCTTGTCGTGCGAGCGGGAGAACTCGCGTGTGGGCTGCCTCCCGATCACGTCGATGGCGCTCGAGTTCTCGAGCCCGGTGCTCTGGCGTGATGCCAGGCAGATCGTCCTGAAAGGCCAGCCGAGCGGCAGGTGGAAGCCGGAGTCGAAGGAGGAGCTGCGCGAGGATGACACGGTGTCCAGCGTGGTCTTCAAGGCGCCGTTTCCCGAACAGGCGAAGTTTACGATCGAGGTGCCGGCCGGGCTTGCGGACGAAACCGGGCGCCCGCTATCGAATGTGAAACGATTTCCACTTGAGGTCAAGACGCATACCTTCCCGCCGCTGGCCAAGTTCCCGGCGCCCTTCGGGATCCTGGAGCTCAAGGCCGATCCGGTCCTGCCGATGACCCTCCGGAATATTGAACCGGAGGTCAAAGCGCGCATGCTGAGGGCGTCGGAAGAAAAGAAGACGGGCGGACTCCTGGGCACCGCCAAGGGGCTGCTGGAGGACGTGAAAGGGCGCGTGTTCAAAGTGGAGCCGAGGCAGGGCGAGGATCCGCGCCGATGGCTCAACGCCGTGACGGAGGCCCATCGACGCTGGGGGGACGACCGCGGGCAATCCATTTTCACCGGCCTGACTCCCGCGCACGGTCCCAAAGAGCTCACGATTCCCAAACCCAACGGGGCGAAGGCCTTCGAGGTCGTCGGCATTCCCTTCAAGGAGCCGGGTCTCTACGTCGTGGAACTCGAGAGCGCATTGCTCGGCGCATCGCTCCTCGAGAGCCGCAAACCCATGTTCGTGTCGGCTGCGGCCCTCGTGACCAATCTCTCCGTGCACTGGAAGTGGGGGCGCGAATCCTCGCTCGTCTGGGTCACGACATTGGATCGGGGACAGCCGGTGAAGGGTGCCAAGGCGTCCATCAAGGATTGCGCCGGCAAGGAGCTCTGGCAGGGGCAGACGGATGTGCAGGGGCTCGCGCGGGTGGGGCCGCTCCTTCCTCTGGATCAGCTTCCGACCTGCGCGGACAAGCCCTATGACCAGGGCCTGCTGATCGTCGCGGAGACCGAGACGGACCTGGCCTTCGTCCATTCGACCTGGGATGAAGGCATTGAGCCCTGGCGCTACCAACTGCCGATGCCCTCCTTCCGTGGGCCGATCCACGCCCACACGGTGCTCGATCGCAGCTTGGTGCGGGCCGGCGATCCGGTTCACATGAAGCACGTGCTGCGGCAACGGACGCAGGCGGGATTCGGCCCGGTGCCTGCGCAGGACCGGCCCCGCGGGATCGCGATTACCCACCAGGCCACGGGCACGGTGTATGAGTTTCCGGTCCAGTGGGATGACAACGGGATCGCGGAAAGTGAGTGGGCGGTCCCCAAAGAGGCGCGCCTCGGCGCCTATCAGATTTTTCTCCTGAAGACCCTGAAGGGCAAGGCAAAGGCGGAGGGGACGCCTTCCGCTGCTCACCCGGGTGAGGGCGGCGAAGAGACGGTCTACTACGACTACAACCCGAACTCGTGGCCCACGGCCCAGTTTCGCGTGGAAGAGTTCCGGGTTCCGCTGATGAAGGCGACAATCCAGGGTCCGACCGATCCGCTCGTCGGGGCGACGCAGGCCTCCGTGGACCTGGCGGTCGGCTACATGACCGGCGGTCCCGCCGGGAGCCTGCCCGTCACGTTGCGGCATCAGGTGGTGCCAAAAACACTGGGTCTTTCAGAGGAGTATGAGGCCTACACCTTTGCGAACGGCCCGGTGAATGAAGGCCTCCAACGATCGCACGATGCCGGGTCCGACGACGAGACGGAGGGGGAGCCCGGCGGCGGGGAGCCCGGCGGATCACGGCTCGACGGTCGTCAGTATCCCATGCAGCACCAGGCGGTGACGCTCGATCCGGCCGGCGGCGCGCGCGTGACCCTCGGCAATCTTCCGCCGGTCGCGAGCCCTATGGATGTGCTGGCCGAGCTGGAATTCCGGGACCCCAACGGCGAGGCCGCGACCGTGTCGTCGAGAATCCCGCTCTGGCCGTCCAGTCTGCTGGTCGGGATCAAGCCGGATTCCTGGAGCCTGTCGAAAGAGTCCCTCAAGTTCCAGGTGGCCGTCGTCACGCTCACCGGCCGCCCGGTTTCGGACCAGGCTGTCCGCGTGAGTCTCTTCGAACGCAAAGCCTTTTCCCACCGCAAACGGCTGATCGGCGGGTTCTACGCGTACGAACATATGACGGAGACCAAACGAGTGGGCGGCCTGTGCGAAGGGAAGACCGACCGCCAGGGCATGCTCCGGTGCGAAATGGCCTCCCCGGTCTCGGGCAACGTCATCTTGGAAGCTGCCGCCAAGGATGCGAAGGGGCGTGACAGCGTGGCGCATCGGGACGTCTGGGTGGCCGGCAAAGCGGACTGGTGGTACGAGGTCGGCGACCACGATCGCATGGATCTCCTGCCGGAGCGGCGGCGCTACGAGCCCGGCGAAACCGCCACGCTTCAGGTCCGCATGCCCTTTCGTGACGCTACGGCGCTGGTCTCCATTGAACGCGAAGGGGTCAGCGAGACCTTTGTGACGGCCCTCTCGGGGAAAAGGCCGGTCGTCTCGATTCCCATCAAGGGCTCGTATGCGCCCAACGTCTACGTGTCGGTGCTGGTGGTCCGCGGACGGGTCGGCGAGGTGCAACCCACGGCGCTCGTCGACCTGGGGCGTCCCGCCTATAAGCTGGGCATCGCCGAACTCCGTGTCGGGTGGAAGGCCCATGAACTCCGCGTCTCGGTCTCCGCGGACAAGCCCGTCTACAAAGTACGGAGTCGCGCGAACGTGTCGGTGTCGGTGAAGAAGGCCGATGGGCTGCCGCCTCCCGCTGGGACTGAAGTGGCGGTGGCCGCGGTGGATGAGGGCCTCCTGGAACTCATGCCCAACGCGAGTTGGGGGCTTCTCGATGCCATGATGGGACGGCGTGGGTACGAGATTCGAACGTCCACCGCGCACATGCACGTCGTGGGCAAGCGACACTTCGGACTGAAAGCGGTTCCGCAGGGCGGCGGCGGGGGCAAGCAGAGCACGCGTGAACTGTTCGACACGTTGCTGCTCTGGAAGGGGCGTGTCCCCTTGGATGCCAAGGGGACCGCCTCGGTGGAGGTGCCGTTGAATGATTCGCTGACCAGTTTCCGCATTGTCGCCGTGGCGACGGGCGGGACGGATCTCTTCGGCACGGGCTCAACCGTGATCCGATCTTCGCAGGACCTCATGGTCTTTCCGAGCCTGGCCCCGCTCGTCCGCGAGGGCGATCAGATCCATCCCGAGGTCACCGTTCGGAACGCGACCAAGAAGCCGGTCTCCCTCACGGTGACTGCCCGTATCGGCACGACGAAACTCGCGCCCGTCTCGCTGAAGCTCTCACCAGGCGAAGCCAAGCCGGTGTCCTGGCGCTACACCGTGCCGACCGGAATCGACGCCCTCCCCTACGACATCGTCGTCAACGCCAAGGACGGGTCCCAGGACCGGGTGACGCTGCAACAACGCGTGACCCCGGCAGTCCCGCTCCGAACGCTTCAGGCGACGCTCACGCAACTCACCGCTGATCTGGCGACCACGGTACAACGTCCGGCCGATGCCGCCGTGGAACGGGGCGGCGTCGCGGTCCGTGTGGGCCCCTCACTGCTCAGCGGCCTGGAGGGTGTGACGGACTACATGCGTCGCTATCCCTACACCTGCCTTGAGCAACAGATTTCCAAGGCCATCGCTCTCCGGGATGCCGAGCTCTGGCGAACCACGATGCGAGCCCTCCCCGGCTACCTGGATGCCGACGGGCTGGCCAAGTATTTCCCCCAGATGCACGAGGGAAGCGACGCGTTGACGGCCTATGTGCTGGCCCTCGCGCACGAAGCGGGATGGGCGATCGACCCGGCGGTCCGAGAGCGGATGGAAGCGGGATTGGCTCGGTTCCTCGACGGCTCACTGATCAGGTTCGGCGCCACGGCAGCGGCGGACCTGGTCCTGCGCAAGTTGGCGGCCATTGAGGCTCTGTCGCGTACCGACAAGGCGACGCCGGAGATGCTGACCGCGCTGACGGTGGAGCCGAATCTGTGGCCGACGTCCGCGCTCCTCGATTGGATCAACATCCTGTCTCGCGTGCCGGGCGTCCCGAAAGCGGTCGACCGCTTGAAGGAGGCGGAGCAGATCCTCCGGGCGCGGCTCACCCTTCACGGCACGACGATGACCTTCTCGACCGAATCGGCGGACCGCCTCTGGTGGCTGATGGTCTCTCCAGACGCCAACGCCGCCCGCATGGTGCTCAGCCTCTTGCCGAGTGAGGAGTGGAAGGACGATCTGCCGCGACTCGTTCGCGGGCTGCTGGGTCGTCAGCGATTCGGCCATTGGGATGTGACGACCGCCAACGCCTGGGGCGTCCTGGCCGTCGAAAAGTTCACGAGCCGGTTCGAATCGACGCCGGTCTCCGGACAGACCGACGGCACACTCGGGTCTCGCTCCTGGGCCATCGACTGGGCACGCACGCCGAACGGCGACAGCCATCTCTTCGCCTGGCCGTCGGGTGCGCAAGACTTGAAGATCTCGCATCGCGGGGCCGGTCGTCCCTGGGTGACCGTGCAGAGCCGGGCGGCCGTGGCTTTGAAGGAACCGCTGGCGAGCGGGTACCGCATCAAAAAATCCTTCACCCCCATGATGCAGAAAGAGCCCGGCGTCTGGAGCCGCGGTGACATCGTACGCGTGACGCTCGAGGTCGAGGCCCAGTCGGACATGACCTGGGTGGTTGTGCGGGATCCCATTCCTTCGGGCAGCGCCATCATGGGCGGCGGCCTTGGCCGGGATTCCCGCCTGCTCGCGCAGGGCGAGCCGCGTGGGGGACAGGCTTGGCCTGCCTTCGAAGAGCGGTCCTTCGAATCGTTTCGCGCGTACTATGAGTATGTGCCGAAAGGACGCTTCTCGGTCGAATATACCCTGCGGCTGAACCAGACGGGGATCGCGCACCTGCCGGCCACTCGCGCGGAGGCCCTCTACGCGCCGGAGGTCTTCGGCGAAACTCCGAACCAGGCCTTTGAGATCAAGCCATGACGATCCGGCTGTCCGCCCTGCTTCTTGTGCTGCTCGGGCCCTCGACCGCTCAGGCAATCCCCTCATTCGAAGAGGTGAAGGCGGCCTACCGATCCACGGATGCGGTCCTTGTCGATCGGCACGGCGACCTGCTGGCCCAGCGACGAATTTCGCCGCACGGCCGACGCTTGCCCTGGAGCGCCTTGGACCGAATATCCCCGGCCGTCGTCCCGACGCTCCTCTTCGCGGAGGATCGCCGCTTCTTTCACCATCAAGGCGTGGACTGGCAGGCCCTGGCGGGGTCGGCGGTCTCGTCGCTGTCCGGGCGCGCTCCGCGCGGCGCCAGCACCCTGACCATGCAGCTCGCTTCCCTGATCGATCCGACGAACTTGCGTCCTCCCGGTGAGCGCCGCTCGCTCCGGCAGAAGTGGGACCAGATGCGCGCAGCGCAGGCGATCGAATCGACCTGGGGGAAACGGGCCATTCTCGAAGCCTATCTGAACCTCGTGATCTTCCGCGGGGAATGGCAGGGCGTGGAGGCAGCGGCTCGCGGTCTCTTCGGCAAAGCGCCGCATGGGCTGACGCAAGATGATGCGGTGATTCTGATCTCGTTGCTCCCGGCTCCACAGGCCGGCCCTGAGGCCGTGACGGCACGCGCCTGTCGCCTGGCGTCCGGTATGGGCCTCACGACGTCCTGCCCGGCGTTGAGGGCGTCGGTGAGAGCGGCGCTGGATCGTCGACAACCGCTCGCGGCAATGGCCAACCTCGCGCCCCATGTCGCGGCCAGGTTGCTGACCGGCGTGGCCTCGTCCGGCTCGGTGGAGCGGAGGGTCTCGTCGACAATCGAGGCCGGTCTCCAGCGGTCGGCCACGGAGGCGCTCCGCTCGCAACTTGAGGGACTTGAGGATCGCCATGTCACCGACGGCGCGGTGCTCGTAGTCGACAATCACTCGGGCGAGGTGCTGGCCTACATCGGCAGCAGCGGGGGACGGTCCCCGGCCCCGTTTGTGGACGGCGTGCGGGCGCCACGCCAGGCCGGATCAACCCTGAAACCCTTCCTCTATGCGCTGGCGTTCGAGCGCAAGCTGCTCACGCCGGCCTCGCTCTTGGAGGACAGCCCGCTCGATGTGCCCTTTGCGACCGGCGTCTACCGCCCGAAGAATTACGACAGCCGCTTCCACGGTCCGGTGGTGGTGCGGGAGGCCTTGGCCGCCTCACTCAACGTCCCCGCCGTGCGGACGCTAGGCCTGGTCGGCGTGGAATCCTTTGTCGAGCGCCTGAACGCATTGGGCTTCGAACACATTCGAGAAGACGGCGATTTCTATGGCCCTGCGCTGGCGCTCGGGTCCGCGGACGTCACGCTGTGGGAACTGGTCCGCGCCTACCGGATCCTTGCCACGAACGGCCGCCGGCAGGACTTACACCTGACACCGTCGGACGCCGCCCAGACCGGGCCCGTGGTGCTGTCGCCCGACGCGGCCTATCTGGTGTCGGAGATTCTTTCAGATCGGGAGGCGCGAAGTCGTACGTTTGGACTGGAGAGCGCCCTGGCCACCCGCTACTGGAGTGCGGTCAAGACCGGGACGAGCACCGACATGCGCGACAACTGGTGCATCGGCTATTCGGATCGCTACACGGTCGGCGTGTGGGTGGGCAACTTCTCCGGCGAGCCGATGTGGAGCGTGAGCGGCATGTCCGGAGCGGCGCCGGTGTGGATCGAGATCATGAACCGGCTTCACGACGGACAGCCGGGTCAGGCGGTGATTCCTCCCTCGGGCGTCGTCACGGCGCCGGCGTCGCGACTGACGCAGGGGGCCGCTCGCGCCGAATGGTTTCTCCGGGGGACGGAACCGCCACGGCCGTCGCCGGTCCCGGCTTCCGGCCAGCCGCAGATCCGGTATCCGGCTCCTGAGACCGTGATGGTCGTGGATCCGGATATTCCCACGGATCGACAACGTCTGTTCTTCGAAGCGAGTGGATGGACGGCCGATCTGCGCTGGACGGTTGATGGATCGCCGCTAGCGGAGGTCGGCGCTCTCGTCCCGTGGCGACCCCGTGCGGGGAGACATCGCGTCGCCTTGCATGATACAGACGGGCGCGTGCTCGACGCCACGTTGTTCCTGGTCAAAGGGGTATCGCCCCGAACGCCGATGGACCAGGATCGCTCCGGTGACCGGTAACGCGCAGGATCCTCTCACGCATCTCCGCGAAGATTTCCGGTACCAGTTGGAGACCTTTTATGGCCGGCTCAAGTTGGCGCCGCCTTACGACAGCGTCGAGAAGGCGATCACGCGGCTGGCCGCCATTGTGAAGCCGCGTCGCGCCGATGATCAACGTCGACTGGTTGAGGATGCGGCGGAGCGGTGGCAGGCGTATCGAGCGGCGTTCGTGGAGTCCGGACTCCACCTGAAACATCGGGGGATCATCGCCGGCTTGGCGCGCGGCCTCAATCCTAAAATGTGGCGCGGAGTTCGGCGAAGAACGCCGTGTTCGGCTGGAAGAATCCGTTCAAGGATTGCTTGCGGCCATTGAACACGTCCCAGCCGACAAACCCCTTCCACATGTCGGTGAAGGCATAGGCCACGGAGGGACGGACGAAAAAATCGCTGCGATTGGCGTTCCACACGCCGAGGAGTTCCGCCTCGAGCGTCTTATTCCAGGCCGTGGCCTTGATCCGCCCCGTCAGCCCTCCCTGCACGCGGTCCATCTGCTGGTTGAAAATGACGTTGAGCACCGCCACGTTCCGCGCGGCCGGATCCTGAATCTGAAACACGTCCTGGTAATTGATGATGATGCGCTGATAGGCCTGGACGTTCACATTCAGGTCTTCGGTGAGGTCGTGATCTACCCCGAGCACGTAATAGACGTAGGGATTCTTGATGAAGGGATCCTTCCCGTCGGGGTCCTGCGTGCGCACGTAGGCCGCCTCGCCGCGCACGCCGAAACGGCCGAAGTTGTGCGCGAAGTCGGCGCCGACCATCTGGATGCGGTTGTGAACGAGCTGCGTGAGGGTCGGCGTGAGCGGTATGCCGACGGGAAACAAATCGAGGCCGTAATAGTAGCTGAAGGACCAGTCCAGATCCCCGCCGGTGTGATCGAGCTTGGCCGCGAATCCCTGGTCGGTCCATTTGCCGTCCGAGCGCTTCTCTTCGATGAGCCGAAAGCCCGGCGGTGACGTCAGCGGAATCGTCGTCGGGTTGAAAAACGGCAGCCACATCAGCGAGAGCGTATAGTCGCCGCGGTAGTAGTTGGCTTTGACCGAGTAAGTGCCGATCCGCCGCTCCTCTTCATCCTTGGCGGACAGCAGCGTGAAGTCCTTGGGTGTCAGCACATCCGTTGGATTGAGGGCGTCGGCCCGTCCCCAGACGATGTTCTGCTTGCCGACGCGGAGGTCCACCGAGCCGAAATAGAAGTTCGCGTAGCCCTCCAGCAACCGGCCCTGGAACCGGTTGTCCCGGCGCAGGTTGTCGTCGGTAATGCGCCCTTCAATTTTGGCGTCACCCCACGAACCGAACTTCGGGAGCGCCTTGGGTTGGAAGGTGATGCCCGGAAGACTGTTCTGATCGTCGAGCCGTTTGGAGGCCGAATAGTAGTCGCTCCGGATGAACCCGCCGAGCCCCAATTGCTTGAACCAGCCATTCCCGCCTCCCCCTCCCACCGTCGAAGGGGAAGGCACGGGAGGGAGAGCACTCGGTTCGACCGCAACGGCAGCGGCCGGCAACGCGAGCAGGACAACGATGAGCGCGGAACAATGTACCGCGAGACTGGCGAGAAAGGCGGGGAAAGCGAGACGCGCAAGTCTCGCTCGTCTCGCAAGACGCGGAACGCGCGTCATTTCTCCCGCTCAAGATAGCGCGTCGAGAAAAAATCGTCGCCCACCGGCTTTTTGGTGTCGAGGTTTTCGAAGATCAGGAGCGTGCTGTGGCCGGTCTGGAGGTTATTGATCTCCCGCTTCAGCGCCCACCATTTGTGCGTGGCGGCGTCGACCTCGACGATCTCTGGGACGACCATCGTTTTGAGCGGCCGGCCCGCGGCATCCAGAAAATCGATTTTCTTTTCCATGAAGTTGCTCTTGCGGATCCAGGACGTCTTCTTACCGTAGCCGTAGTCCTTCTTGATTTGCTCGGAGACCGGAACGGATTCGATCACCCAGCAGTCCTCGCCGTCGAGGGCTTCGCTTTTCACGATGGTGTGCTTGTAGGTATCGACCACCGGTTGAAGAATATCGCCGTAGGAGAAATCCGAGCCCACGAAGCTGTCCTTCTTATTGTTGGCGACCAGCCGCCGGACTTTCTTCAACGCCGGCAGATAAATCCACATGTCGTCCTCGCCGTCGTAGTGCTGCACTTGCAGATAGCCGGTGCCTTCGATATCGCCCGGCTGGACGAACCGGATCATGATCTTGCCGTCGATGCCGTTCGGCTGCAGTAGGTTGACGCTGCGGGTCTTCCGGACCCGCAGCTGGCCCTTGTCGTTGGTCAGGGTCATGGTGCTGTCGTTCAGCATATGCTTGATCTTGGTCACGTAGAAATTCTTTTCCATGATGTCGCGGGCCGACGGCTCCTCCGCCGATGCAGATGCAGCCATGACGGCGGCACCGATCAGCATGATGGCAACGAAGATGTGTTTCGATGTCAGTCTCATAGTCGTTCCTTTCCTCCCTAGCCTCGCACCTCGATCCCCGCGCCTTGTACCTGCGCGGCAACCGACGCGCCGCCGGTGCCGAATGCAAATCGCGGCTTCAGCCGGTGCAGAATGGCTGGCAGCAAGGCAATGGCGGCCAGACAGCTGACGACCATCGCAACGGCTACCAGGAAGCCGAGGCGCTGGTGCATGCCCAGCCCGCCCAGCATGAGCACGGAATAGCCGGAACCGACCGCCAGGGCGACAAACATCACGGCCTTCCCGGCGGTGGCCAGCGTCGTCCGGAGCGCGCGGTCCGCGTCCCCGTGCTTGGCCATCTCCTCACGCAGTCGGTAGATCAAGTAAATGGCATAGTCGGCCCCGACGCCGACGGCCATGGCGGAGACGGCGGCGGTGCCGATATCCAGACGAATGCCGGCCAACCCCATCACGCCGAAGTTCGCCAGCACCGCCAGGGTCAGCGGGATCAACACGAACAGGCCGGCCAGCGCGGAGCGCAGGACCATGGACGAAATGACATAGATGCTCGCGGCGATCATTCCGACATTCAGCAGCTTGCCCTGCACCATCACCTCATTCAACGCCGCGCCCTGGGCCATCCCGCCGCCGATGCTGATCTTGTAGCCTGGTGGAAATTGCCTGGCGAGGAAAGGACGCAGGTCAGCGACGATCTGTTCGATGACGGCCGTGCTGTCGGTTTTCAGATAGGCCCAGATCACCGCCGACTTGTATTCATAGTCCACGTAGGTGTCGAAGTCACCGGGGTCGCCGGACATGGAATAGAGCAGCAGGTATTGCGCGTTCAGCTCGCGCGTGTCCGGCAGCCGGTCTTCCTTCGGATTATCGGCATGCATGGCCTTGTTCATTTTCTTCATGAAGTCGGCCAGCGACTGGGTCTTGCCGACCAGTGAATAGGTCTGTTCGAGATGCTGCTGCACCGCTTCCATCGCGCGGAGGGCAGCGGGATTCTTGATCGAATCCGGCTCCGGCCCTTCGACCAGGAGGTAGAGCGTATTGGTCCCGCCCATGCCCGCATTGAGCGGAGTGTCGTCCCGGCGCACCTGGCTGTCCGGAGCAAAGTTTCCCTTCAGGCTGTTGTCGATGTTCAGGAGGTGGATGCCGATCGCCAACAGCGTCAACCCCGCCAGCACGGTTCCGAAAATGGCCCGCCCGCCCCCGCCCACGATACAGTCGGACACCTTCTCCAGAAAGCGGTCGAAGATGTCCCGCATGCGCTCGCGCTCGACTTCGTAGCGTTTGGGGGCCGGAATCATGGAGCGAAACGCGGGCACGAAGGTCATCTCCACGATCATGGCGGCCAGCACGCCGATGGCTGTGAAAATGCCGAAGACTCTGATAGTCAGGGTCGGGAAGACCGTCAGAGCCAGAAAACTCGCCACGGCCATGCTGCCGGCGGTCAACATCACCGGGCCGACTCTCGCCAGCGACTCGATCACGGCGGCCGAACTGTCGTGCAACTTGCCGTACTCCTCATAGTAGCGCTTCAGAATCTGGACCGAATGGCCGTGCGCAACGGCCATGATCAGGATCGGCGTCGTCGCGTTGAACGTGTCCATCGGAATGTTCAGGAGCCCCATCACGCCCAGGCCCCAAATGACGCTGATCAAGCCGGTCATCACCGGCACGATGGTGCCCTGAAAGGACCAGAAGGAGAGATAGGAAATGACGATCACGATGGCCAGGGCGGTGAAGAAGAGCGCCACCATCTGCTGGGAGTAAATTTCCAGCCAGGCCAGGTTGATCGAAATGCCTCCCAGATAGATCGTCACGCGGTTGTCGCGTTCCTTGTCGAGGACGGCTTCCACCTGTTCTTTGATCGGCCGGTAGCCGCGGAAGCTTTTATCGGACCGGAAATCCACGATGATCAGCGCCATTCTGGCGTCCTGAGAGACGATCGAGTTGATATAAATGGGATTGGCGTAGACGGCTTTTTTGAGTTTTGCGATCTCCGCCGGTGTCTGCGGCACGGTCTCCATCAGTTGCCGGACCTGCATGCCCTCCTCGGTGCCGACGATGTCCTTGGCTTTGCGGGCAGCCAGGCTGATGACGTTGCTGCGGATCACGCCGGGAATCTCCAGCACGCCGTCGGTGATGCGCTGAATCTTTTCCAATACGTTCGGCTGGAACACGTCGCCGGAGGCGCTTTCCACGCCGATGACGACCAGATTGCGCCCGCCGAAGATCCGTTCGATTGCGTTGCTGGCGACGACGTAGGGATGTTCCTGGGGCAGGTTGTCGTTCGGGTCCACGACGACCCGCAGATTGCCGATCTTGGTGAAAAAGAAGATCGTGATCGCGGCGGCCACCAGCATGACTGCCAGTCGGTAGCGTACGATGAAGGTTGCGTAACGGCGCAGCACAGTGCTCCTGTTCAGTGTCTTAGAGGCATGCGTGGTGAAGTGGTGAAAAGGAATCGCAGCCGGGAAGATGCAAGCAGAATAACGCGCGTCGTCCGGTGGGTCAACCGCAGCTTGCCTTGACCCTTCGCGACGCCGTATGCTCCGGCGATGGCGCAGCCAGCTTCGTCAGATCCTGTTCAAACGCTCCGTGAGGAATTCCGGCAGCATTTAGAGATCTTCTACGCCCGCCTCAAACTGGCGCCGCCCTATGACAG
>SWDL01000348.1 GCA_005116795.1 Nitrospira sp.
GATGGGGTAACTTGACTCAAGCAGATATGCCTTTGCTATCTACACAGCCATGATCGAAGTCTTGACAGGACAGAGGCAACGCACTACGCTCGTCAACAAGGACACGGAGACATGTGATGAACTACGAAGAGCACATCGTGCGTGACGCAAACATCTGCGGAGGAGAGCCTGTGCTCAAAGGAACGCGGGTGACGGTACGCACGGTTCTCGCCAGCCTCGCCGAAGGCGCGAGCACCCAAGACATTCTTGATGACTTCCCAACACTCACCGAGCGGGCCGTGCGCGCCGTCATCGCCTTTGCCGCGGCGTCGGCAGAGGAGGATCTGAGTCAATCCCATTCTTAGTTGAAATTGCGAAGCGGCCTCCCATGTGGGTTGCACGTCGTATCCGTTGACAGAGGCTTCTTTTGACCTTCGGCCTGAAAACCGACCTCCGCATGTGCCCTAGGCTCAACGATCGTCATACCGTCCATACCAACCCCCTGGGGGCCTGAGGTCAGGGATGCGGGTCTCGGTCGCGTCCTCGCGCTGGATGTCCCGGTGGAGCGCTGTCTAAAGCTGGGGGAGATGCCGATAGCCTTTGATCCGGTTCAAGCGCGGTTCGATCGCGAGGACCGCGCTGGCCACCCAGCGGTGTTTCTGATCCGAGGTGCGCCAGCGGTCGACCTTGTCGGTCAATTGCCCGAGTTGGGCATTGAGGGACTCCAGGCAGTTGGTCGTCTTGAGACTGAGGCCCAAGGTGCCGAAGACCCCCAGGCGATGCAGCGTCAGGGTTTCCGCCAGCCCTTCGTCCAGACTGGTCACGGCGGAGAGATTGACGGTCCGCAGCTCCTGCCGGAGGCGGAGCAAGGCGGCCCGGGCTTCTGCGTACGTGGGCCGCTCATACGCCTGCTGTAACCGCCGGCGCCAGGTGGCCTGTGGCCCCTTGGGCAGATACCGCACCACATTCTCCCGCTTATGCCACTGACAGCGTTGGACCACGGCCTGTCGTCCGAAGACGGTCTGGATTGCTTTGCGCAGGCCCTTGGCGCCGTCGATCACACAAAGCAGGCCCTGGTCCGTGCGCAGGCCTCGGGTCACCAAGCCCCGCAAGAACTCCGCGCAGGCCGCCTCGTTCTCGGTGGCGGTCTGCACGAATCCGAGGATCTTCTTCTCGCCCTGCCGCGTCACCCCCAGCGCGATGACCCTGCGAGCCTCGGCGAAGGTCTTGCCGTCGAGGCACAAGACGACGAACTCCTCGGCGCCCAACCGGCGTTCGCTCAGCTCCCGCAACTGCTGGGCGCTGGCCCGAATGAAGCGCCGGGAGACACGGGAGGCGCTCAGGCCGAACGCCTCGGGGACGGCTTCCGCACAGGCCTCGTACCGGCGGCAGCTCAAGCCGTGCAGCACCTTGCGGAACAGGCCCGCGTCCGCCGCCCGCGGCGTCTTCAGTTGTTCATAGGGCGGCAGGGGGACTTCCTGCTTCCGGGCCAGATCCCGCACCCGGGGGTAGACGACCGGCAGTTTCTGATCCAGCAGGTACACCGAGCCCTGCTGCCGCCCCCAGCGGACCAGCCCCGGCTGCCCGCCCGTCCGGCTATACCGGTCACCAGCCAGTTGGGTCACTGCCGTCTCCAACACCTCTCCCACCGCCTGCAAGCCCAATGGAACCAGGGCTTGGATGAGGGCCACCAGGCTCGCCCGGTCTTCCACCGCCGGGATCGCGTCCAGGGCCCGCCGGCGGATCGGACGGATCTTGCCTTGTTTGTCAATTCGGACTATCGTTCTCATGAAGCGGCTCCTTTCGTGAGTGTGGGATGGTGGTTGTCTAGTTCACGGTCCCCGCACAGCACCACAAAGGCAGCCGCTTCGTCAATTTTCAACTAACTCTGACACACCCTCGGCAAAAGAACTCATGGAGGAACTGCATAAGAACTCAGAAAACCGGACGATGCGCTTTAAGCATGACACGCTGACTGTGCAGTGCATTTACCCTAAAGCCAGTAAGCCCATCATCGACGAGATCGACCGCGTGCTGGCGAAGCACTACGGCTTCACGGACGAGGAGTTGGACTTCATCATCAACTACGACATCAAGTACCGCATGGGGCAAAGTGCTGGTGAGGACGAGGAGTGAATCGGTCGTCATCGCGACACTGGTGTAGATGGGCCTGGATGCCAAGGGCGTCGGTTGCGAGAAAGGGGAGCGTGCAATTGACGAGTGAGTGGCGGAGCTGTAGAGGTTGAAACCATAGCATGTTGAGCCAATCATGAAGCCGGTCAGGTTTACCTCCCATGCCGATGAGAAATTTGGTATTCTGGCTGCGCATGGATGCGTGGTCACTCGGGCTCACGTTTTGGAGACCCTGAATCATCCGGACAAGGTCGTCGCAGGGTACAAGGGAAGGAAAATTGCGCAGGGGCCGCTCAGTCCGGATCACCTGCTGAATGTCGTCTTCGCGGAGACCGAGGCAGAGATCAGTGTGGTGACGTTTTATCCTGGAAGGAGGACACGCTATGAAGGTGCAATATAATCGCGAGGACGATGTCCTGACGATTCATCTGTCAGACGGCGCGATTGACCATGCCGAGGAGACGGAGGGGGTCATCGTCCATTTCTCGCCGGATGATCATCCTGTGCTGCTTGAAGTGTTGGAGGCCAGCGACTTCCTGTCCCGGTTGACGAAAATCACCGCCACGGCTGAGCCCGGCCACGTGGTGCCGCTCTGAAAGTCGGAGTGGGGGGAAGGGGCATGCTCCGATCTCGATATTCTCTCCTCAGGAGGTAATCGTCTATGAAGACCAAGACCTTTGATTGCGTCGAAATGAAGCACCGGGGAGCAGAGCAGGTGAAGGAGAAAATCGATCGTTTGACGGTGCCACAGGAATTGGCCTTCTGGGCTGAACGGTCCGCCGAGTTGAAGAAACACCAGGCACTCGCTAAACACGAAGCTGCGCGGCTAAATACTGCCTCGCACAACACGGGCGCGTAATGGCCCTGCGAACAGAGTCTTCGCCAAAGTGCGGAACAACACCTACCGGTACCTGCCCAATTCGACCCTGTTCCCGGTTGAAATCACGCAGTACGATCCATGGGTCATCCGTGAAGTCCTGCACAACGCCATCGTCCATCAGGACTATGCCAAGGGCGGCATATCAACGTGGTTGAGGAGCCGGATTCGCTTCTCTTTTCCAATCTCGGGGATTTCTTGCCGGGCAGTGTTGAGGAGGTCATCCGCCTAGATTCGCCGCCCGAATTGTACCGCAATAGGCTTCTGGCTGAGGCAATGGTCAGCTTCAACATGATCGACACGATCGGCAGCGGCATCAAACGAATGTTCACGAAACAGCGCGAACGCTTTTTCCCGTTGCCGAGCTATGATCTCAGCGAAGCGGGGCGTGTCAGAGTGCGAGTGTTCGGGAAGGTCCTAGACGAGCGATATACTCGGATACTTGTCGAAAAGACCGATCTTGACCTTTGGGATGTCATCGCCCTCGACAAGGTTCAGAAGAAACAGCCGCTTACCGACGCGGATTTTCATTCGCTCAAAAGAAAGGGGCGCGTTGAGGGGCGACGGCCGAATCTTTATGTCTCTGCCACGGTCGCTGCGGCAACGGAAACGCAAGCCGACTACATCAGGAAGCGGGCGTTTGACAAACAGCATTACATAAAGCTGGTGCAAGAGTACCTCGCCAAATTCGGGACGGCCAGACGGTCAGACTTCGACAGGCTCCTGTTGGATAAACTCTCTGATGCCCTTGGCCAGGAGCAAAAAAGGCATTTCGTTACCAACCTGCTCCAGGACATGCGCCGAAAAGAAATGATCCGCCCGGTGGATGGCAAGCGGGGTAAGGGTGCGCAATGGGAATTGTATAGACCTCGCGCGCAAGGCTGAGTATTGCCCGTGTGTATACAATTCCTGAAACCGTATGTGATTGAAACTTCAAAAAGAATGGGGACTTACGATTGGTATGGACGGGGCTTAATCCGCGCGCGTTACAGAATTGGTTATACAATTCCTGGGTTCTCTGAAGGTCTTCTGATGGAAATTGCCTTGGCCCTCATCCAAGCGACTGTATCCTTGCCTGGCACTATGGCTTCACGGACGAGGAGTTGGAGTTCACCCCTTCGCCTTCCCTCAGGGCCGGTATCAACTACTTCTCTCTAAGACATCAAGTGCCGCATGGGCATGACACTGAGGGCGAGAACGATTGACCATGTTGACCCCCATTACAATCAGGCCATCGGATAAGGCATGGCCTCGGTGTTTGACTGAGAGACTGGGCAAGGACGCACCTCCGACGTTGCACGTGATCGGCTCTTTGGCGCTCCTTGCTGCCAGACGAACCGCGCTCTTTTGCTCCGTTAAGACCCCCGGCAGTGCTATTTTGCGTACCCTTGACGCCGCTAGGAGCCTGCGTGACGCAGGTGTTACCGTAATCAGTGGCTTCCATTCGCCGATCGAGAAAGAATGCCTTCATATCCTCCTACGTGGTAACCAGCCCATCATTGCGTGCCCTGGTCGCACAATCGATCAGATGCGTATCCCAGCCGAGTGTCAGCCTGCTTTCGAGTCTGGCAGGCTGCTCTTCCT
>SWDL01000349.1 GCA_005116795.1 Nitrospira sp.
CGCGCGGTTACAGAACCGCGAGCGCCTCCGCCTCATCCTCCGCCATTCGACCGCTCGCGCCAGGATTCGGCAACCGGCTAGACGACTTTCGCCCGCCGCTCCACCACAGTGACGCTCGTTCCGAGCGATTCGATCCGCTTGATCGGTCGTCCTTCCGTCGGTCCCAAGTCAATCACCAGCACCTGATCCTCTGCATGGTTGATGATTTCCGACAAGTCCGCCTTCATCCGAACCAGATCCATGGCAGGAAGATCGCACTGAAAGACCGACAGTTGCAAGCGCTCGCCGAACCCCTTCATCGTCTTGAAGACGAGACGGAGCCGCTTCGGATCGCAGATATCATACGTCACCAGGTACAGCCGCCGCATGACTCACCGCGTCGTGAACGACGGATACTCGTGGATTTCCCCTATCAAATAACGCCCGAGCAGTCTGGCTTGCACCTCCAGCACCCGGCGATAGCTGATCTGATACCCGAAGACAGGGTGCGTGATGTCTTGGCCCATCCGGCGCTCGTAGGTTTCGATGAATCGCCGCCGGCCTTCCGGCGTCAGCGCAACGGAGCCCATGCGTTCGATCCAATCGGTCCGGCGGACTTCTCCGTTGTTTACGGCCGTGTGCACGACGGAGTCGGCGATCAGCGGCCGAAACTCTTCCATCAGATCCAGCGCCAGAGCGGGCCGGCCATATCGGGGCTGATGGAAGAAGCCACGATACGGATCGAACCCGACTGCTTGCAGCGTCGTCGTCCACTCACGCACCAACATGGCATAGGCCAGGGACAGCATCGCGTTGATCGGATCGCGCGGCGGCCGACGGTTGCGGCCCGCGAAGTCGAATCGCATCGCGTCGCCGGCCGGCTTGAGCATGCCGGCAAATTCCCCAAAGTATCGCCTGGCCGCCGTCCCCTCAATCCCCAGCAGTTCATCGAGCGACTCCGCCTCTCCGGCGTGCCGGCCGTCGGCTTTGAGGTCCTGCAACACCCCGTCCGGCACGGCCGGATGGTTCCTCCTCAAAATGGTGCGGCAGTTGGCGATCTTCGCCTGCACAAATCGCCGCGCCAGGATGAGACAGCGCCTCTCGTCGCTCGCAGCCGAGAACTGGCTCATGCGCAACTCGACATTCTTATGGGTCAGCCCGGAGGTCACGCCGTAGAACCATCCGCCGCTCGACAGATAGGAGATCGGTATGCCGCGCTTGCACAGTTCCTGCACGGCTTGCGTGCTGACTTGCACTTGGCCGAACAGCGCCACCTGAGACGTTTCGATCAGCCGAGTCTCCGCCAGCACCGTGTCGTGGTCCATCACTTTGAGGCAGTCACCGGACTTGGTGACGCGGGCGCCGGGCTGTTGCACATAGAGAGGCAGCGCGTCGTCCCCCGCCGGGATCAGCCGCCGGATTTCGCCTTGCGCTGGATCATGCGGACGGCTCAGCCATCCGACTTCATCCGGCAAGCAAATCCCGACCAGCGAACAACGCGGGCACTTCGGGCTGTCCACCAACGGTGGCGGGAGCTTGGGATCACGCGTCAGCGCGCGCAACCCCTCGATCAGCTCCAGGGTACGCGCCGTCAGTTGGTCATCGAAGCGAACCGTCACGCGGTCCCGAGAGCCGACGAAGTACAGCACGCCCTCGTCACAGTCGAAGCCATGCTCGCGTAGCAAGAGCCCCTGCACACAGAGCTGCACGAGTTCCGGCTCATACGCGCCCCGCTCGACGTGGGGACGCTTCCCGCGCTTGTAATCCACCGGAGTCACGTGACGCCCTTCGCATTCGACGAGATCGATCTTCGCCGTCACGCCGAGCCGCTCCGACGACAACCAGACGGAACGCTGATGGATCATCGCCTTCTCACCCTCCGGCGGCTCCGCCTCCTCCGAACGTCGGGTGGGCGCCTGATCCACTCGTCGATGGTGAACACGGCCTTCCACCGTGTCGGCATTGTCCGCGAACTCGCCGTCCACCCATTCGAGGTAGGCCAGCCGAGGACAATAGGCGAACTCATTCACCATCCGGGCGGGGAGCAACGGCGCCTCGCCCCCCGTGGATGTGTCTGGTGATACAGTCTCCATACCCTCCTTATCGGCTGAAGGGCAGGAACTATTCAGTTGTCAAAGAACAGGGCCGATCGCCTGTGATCGGCCAGGGGGTTTGTTAGACTTGCGCCGAGCCGATGCGAGGCCGCCGATGTCTGCACCCGCTATCCAGACCAAACGATGGACCCGCCAGGAGTATGACCGCATGGCGGACGCAGGCCTATTCAGCCCGCACGCCCGCGTTCAACTGATCGAGGGCGATATCCTCTCCATGACTCCGCAAAGCAGCCCCCATGCCGCAACCATCGGGAAAACGCAGCGTGTCCTCGACCGCCTCCTCGGACCGAAGGTCTAGGTCCGCGTGCACATGCCGCTCATCATTGACCCTGACTCGGAACCGGAACCCGACCTGGCGGTCGTTCACGGAGCGCCCGCCGACGACCGTGACGAACATCCCCGCGCCGCCTTGCTGGTCGTCGAAGTATCCGACGGCACCCTGCCCTTGGATCGCGGCCGCAAGCTCGCCATTTATGCCCGTGCCTCCCGCCGGCATCGAATGCCGGAGCCTGCCGTGCCTTTACTCTAAGCGCAATTGCCGCTTCACGCGCGCCAGCGGCACAGTGCGCTTCCGGCCTTCCGCCTTTTTCGCTTTGCGGAGTTGCAGCAAGTCTTCCATGTCTTCCAGCCGCTCCTTCAGCGACAGGAACTCTTCATACGGCAAGACGGCGAACTGCTTTTTCCCGTCCTTGACCAGAATCTCCGGATGTAGCGTCATCATGGCCCCCTCTCCTCTTTAGCGATACGCTTCCCCGCGATGCATGACTCGATAGATTACCAGGCTTCCGCCTTCCACATCAAAAAGCACTCGGTAATCCCCCACACGTAACCGGAATTCCGGGGTGAAGTTGGTCAGACGTTTAACATCACCTGTCAGACCGTCTTGCAGACCTTCCACCTTGGCAACGTTCCTGTCACGCTCACGCGGAGTCAGCGCTTTCAAATCCTTAATCGCCCGCGGCTTGAATGCAATGTCGTAGTGCACGCAATTCCCTCTCCCAGTCAGGTTCCACGGTTACTCAGCGCGCTCTTCCTCCACTGCCACGAATTGGCCGAGGCCGAAGTGGCAGGCGAAGCCGAGGGCGAGCAAACCCTGCCACTCAAGGACCACGTTACACTCAGCCTGCTCATATCTCCATTTCGCTCTGCTATAATGGCTCCCAGGCAAGAACTGTGAGGCCCACATGGAATACCCAATCGTCATAGAGCAAGACCCGGAGGCCGGGGGGGTACGTCGTGTTTTGCCCGACCCTCAAAGGTTGCGTCTCCCAGGGGGAGACTGAAGAAGAGGCTCTGGAAAACATCAAAGATGCCATCAAGACCTATCTGGAGAGCGTGGAAGACCTGAAACGACTGAAGAAACTGAGGACCGTCGAAGTCAGCGTATGACCAAGCTGCCACAGGTCTCTCATGAACGCGTCGTGAGAGCCCTCAAACGCGCCGGCTTCTACGCCCTCCGCGTTAGAGGGCAAACATATCTCGATGACCGATGACAAGCATCTCGTCATTATTCCGCGTCATCACGTGATCAAACCGGGCACACTCAAACAGATTCTGGACGCCGCCGAAATTTCCCCCGAACATTTCAAAGACCTTCTCTGAAGAACTCGCCCCTTACGCCTTACCCCTCGCACCCCACGGTTTGATCTCCAACGCGTCACGTTTCAGGCGCCTCTTGCTTCGCCTCAAACTGGCCGAGGCCGAAGTGGGAGGAATGCCCCAGCGCAATCGGGCCACGAACAGGGTTACGGAAGATCAGTCGGAATGCCCCAGCCAGACGGCGACCGCCATCGTCACCCGCTTTACGACGAAACCGCTTGAACTGAATAGGCCGCCAGCGACCGGCGATCGTGAAAACCTGATTCTCGTCACAGAGTGGCGCAATGGTGACCGCCGTTATCTCCTCCTCCGGCAAGTCAGGTCGGACACTGAGCAGTTGGGCACGAAGATCTTCTTGGAGGAACGCAGCGCGAGCTTCGGGCGAGGATAAGTCGATCCGATCCTGTCCCCTGGTCTTGGCGTAGCGTGTGGCAATGTAGGGTGTTGAGGACTCCCATATTGTCGACGCCCGCAATGGGCCGGAGGCATACTCGTCGGATGCGCCCATGCCCAATAGAAGCAGGCGAAGCGGGTGGCGTTCTTCTCCCTGCCAGCCCGTCCTGATTACACTGAGGCGGTCGAGCGCGCGGCGTTCCTCTGAACCAAAACCGCTCGTGGCATACACGGTAAGGTGATCCAGGCGTCCATCGCCGTCCTCGTCGGTCGGAAGATAATAGGCATGCCGATGGTCCGTAAGCGGTTGTCCATGTTCAGCTTTGCCGGACAAGACATCCGAGCGCCCTCGGATTCCATTCTTCTCCGTCAACCGGCCGTAGATGCCCATGAGTGTCCGCCGCGCAGCCTCGGCCACAGGCAGGGTCTCGGTCACCAGCGGAAGGACGGTCGAGTCGAAGGCATAGCGGACGACTTGAATACGTGGGTGGGTAACCGTTCGCCGCGACCGCATCTTGGGCTCGATCTTGAAGCAGTCGCGTAGGCGGGCGTAAGGCATCCAGCGCGAGCCAGGTGGATCGGACCAGCGATCCTTGTGCAGTTGAAGCGTCTCCATGCAGAGGTTCCAGGCTGGGTCATAGATACTGGATCGCTCTTCGATGGTTCGCTTGTGTTTCCCGCGACCAGTGGTTGTTTTTGAGATTGTGGCAACATAGTCATCGGCAAAGGCGCTCGTGGGGTCCGGACAGAGCAGACGGACAATCTCGTGCTCTGGGGACACGTCTCCTTGGAGTGGACGGCATACACACCCGTCTGGGTGGCCAAAACCGTCGACAAGCTCGGCCTCGCACCAGGATTCGGATCGGCCCAAAGTATTGAGGTGACTCAAGAGACGTGCGAGGACCTTTCGCTGCTCGTCACTGAGCGATGCGTTCGGCCAATTACTCTGCAGTGGTGTCTGGCGGCAAACAGCCACGAAGGTGTCGAAAACCAGAGTTCGGTCATCCGGCCCTTTCTTGAACCACGGCATGAAGTGGCGCGTGTGGCCCGTCAAGGCCGGAGGCAACAAAAACTCCGGCGGCTCCACGAGTGAGCGAAGGATTGGCTCGACCTGTTCTTGAGGCAAATCGGGAAGCGTGCGCTTCCATACTGCCACCAGCGCCCGGAGGATACGCCAAGGCGACGGAGGCCATTCCACGGCTCCTTCGTTGACATGCCGGCCCCAGGGTGTAGCGTGGTACCGGCCGGCGAGGAACTTGAAGGAGATGGCAATCATTCAGTCTTCTCCTCCTGATCGTTCTCATCCACAGCTTTTTGCTCGCTGCCCTCTGTCTTTTTCGTATCTTTTTTCTTGCCAGGTTTCCACTTGACTTCGGTAATGGGGTGATCGGCAAACAGAGACTTACACCTTCCTATGAACTGCTTGCATTCACCCAAGAGCGCTTTCTCATCAGCTATCTGAAAACCATTTGGTCGCGTGACCGTCACATCATCAATCATCTCCAGATCGCACGCCGTGCGGAGCCGAAGACCTGTCGAGAGAAACCGGCGGACCTTGAACAGCGAGAGCGCGATTAGAAGCTCCGTCGCGTTTTCGTGCAGACCGTAACCGCGCAGGAGGGCCAAATCGAGATTGAAGTACGCCTTGATCTCCTTGGCGACAAACTCGGTGCGGTGGAAGGGAACGTTGCCAAAGCCTTGCTTGGTATCGCCGGAAGGATCAACGCGGTCGTTCTTTACTCCACCGCTCTCGGCTGGGCGCACATCGAATGCTTCAATGAAGCCGCTCAGCAGGCGTGGTAGCCGAAGGCGACCACCGGCGAGGTCGGACTTGGCCAGAAAGACACCGTGAACGACCGCATTGGGGTCATACTTCATGACCAATTTGGCCAACGATCGAACATTCACAGGTCCGGCCTCCATACCGGCAGCATCCTGCTTGAGCTTATTGAAGACTCCCTTGTCATCGCCTTCTAAGATGTAAGGGGAATTGATCCGATGGGCTTCAAGGATGGAGTTCGTCAGATCTCCCGTGACGCCTTCTTTTGTTACACGGATAAACGGCAGGCCCTTCAGCGCCTCAATCAAATCGTCCGTAGCTTGATCCCAGCATGCCAATTCCATCCGATTGGCGACAGACTGCACGGATTCGACCAAGAGCATTTCGGTTCCGTCCGGGAGCGTGTAACGCGCAGGACCAAGGTCGGCAAAGCCCGTTGGTTGAAAACGTTGACCTTGAAGCGGTTTCAGCTTCGCTTCCATGAGTAAACGTGGAGCCGTGTGGAGTGCTTTGTAGTCAATCTCGTTGGTGCCAGTGGTCATGCGGATTCTCCTCCTTCTTTACGTCGTGGCGAGCGCCAGTTCGCCTCGGTGAACTAGGTGAACGAGTCGGTTGACGGATGTCGAATTGATCGGAATAAGCAAGGCGGCCGCCAAGCGTCGCGTGCGACGAGCATCGCCCGTGTACTCAGACCAGGTGTGATCCCGCATGCTGCCATCCGGAAGCGCACCGGGCATCGTCGGTAGACCAGAAACGCGCAACCTCTGCACTGCGATTCGACAGGCCTCGCCGACGCGACCGGCGCGGAGCCGCGGCAGGATGCGTGGCTCGGGACGAATAGTCATGCCTTCTTCGCCATTCCTGGCTAGCCGCCACATCAGCGCACCGTTCACGTGGTCTGCCACAAGCGCCCGAGGCAGGAACAGCAACTTCAGCAGCGCGTAGATCCTGGGTAACGGCAGATCATTCGTCTCTTGACAGTCGGTGCTCTGAGGGCCACGATCATCAATCAGCATCAGCCCCCATATCAAGTCAGCGATGCGCTGGTCGTCGAGTTCCCCGTCGAGGAATGCCGCAACCGTGTCTAGCGGTACCGCGAAGCGGGAAGCGAGAGGAAGTCGTTCACACCCGGTTCTTTGTCCATCCATCACCCTCCGCTGGAGCACGTTGGCGAGATTCGTTGCCAGGTTCACCGCGTTCCAAACGACGGCCCGGTCTTTGTCGGCCCAGGCACGACAGCGCTTCTTCCAATCCACGGGTTCGAGATTCGTGCGGAGCGGGCCGATCTTCGGTTGATCACCGGCTCCATTTGACGCATGGTGAATGCCAACAAGGGCTCTGGCAACTCGAAACTCAGGCGAACCGTCATCGGCTGCGCTCATCCATGCCGACGATAGCAGCGGAATAGGCCTGACAGTCTTCCTCTTGAAATTCCCTTGCGTGACGGCAAGTTCACGCTCTCCGCGCCCGAGGGCAATCACGATGTCCTGAAACAGCC
>SWDL01000350.1 GCA_005116795.1 Nitrospira sp.
GAATAGGCTCCGGCTTGAGATCCAACGGGGCTGGTCTCGGGATTTCCAGGACGATGCAATCCCCGGGCTTGATCTTCTGGCTTGGTTTGGCCGGCCGATCATTGAGCCGGATGCGCCCTTCTTCAATCAGGCGCTGCAGTGCGGACCGAGACAGGGCGGGATCTCGATGGGCCAAAAAGAGGTCCAGGCGCTTTCGCATTTCGCCCGGGGTGACGACGAGTTCCACGCGTCTTGCCTCAAACGGTCGGTGGAGCACGTCCCCGCTGCTCCCTGTGTCGAACGGCACATGCTCTGAGGGGCGACTCTTATCCATCAGTACAACCAGCAGTTCGCCTCGCGTGTCAGAGGTGGTGGATTCCAACCTGCGTGGTGGTGGAATTCAACCATGTCGATGGTGCCAGCACTCGCCACGAATCAATTCTCTCACACAATTCATTGAACTTTCAGCATGTTTTCATGGGCTGACATTTGGTACGTCGATTGCTCAGTAGCCTGGGTGGAAGGCACGGCGGTACACTGACACATTTCAAGGGAGGGTATCATGAGCTGGCTATTGAGCGACACTCCGTGTGAAGGTCGTGTGTTGGTGGTCGATGATGAAGAGCAGATTCGGAAGGTGGTCGGGATGACCCTCAAGAAGGCGGGGTATGATGTCCAGGAAGCGGAAGACGGCAAGCGGGCCATTGAAGTTCTCAACGAAGGCGAGAACCCGCTCATGGTGGACGTCATCATCTGCGATATTCGTATGCCGAAGATCAGCGGCACGGAGGCCATCGCCTATTTCCGGTCACAGTATCCCTCCACCCCCGTGGTCGTGTTGACCGGCTATCCGGATGTGCAACTGGCCACCTCGTTGCTCAAGGGGGGCGTGGCGGAGTATCTGGTGAAGCCTGTCGATCGCGACAAGCTCTTGGGAGCCGTGAAGGCGGCCATGGAGAAACGGGAGATGTTCTCCAAGACCTGAGCCACGGTCGACGCCGTGTGGGAATGAGTAGGATGGGGAAGGCTGGTTCCCGGGACGACTCATCGGTCAGCGGGGACCGGTCTCCCGCTGTTTTCCAGGGAGTTCGAAAGGATGTGACCCCGAGTCATGGCCGCCGCTGATCCCATCACGGTGATGATCCTGGGCGCCGGGCAGGGCGGGGCCGCATTATTGGAGTTGTGTGTCCAAAGCCCTCAGGTCACCGTCGTCGGCATTGCGGACAAGAATCCTGACGCCCCGGGACTTCGCCTGGCCCGCGCCATGCGCATTCCGACGACCCAGGATGCGGCGGCACTGGTGGAGCGGAATTGCGCCGACCTGATCGTTGATGTGACCGGGGATCCAGCGCTGGGCGCGCTCATTGCCTCGACCAAATCTCCCGAGGTTGAGCTTCTCAGCGGGACGGCCGCCAGGCTCGTCTGGCTGCTGGTCCAGCGAGAACAGGACCTCCGGGATCAGCTCATCCACGCAGAAAAGCTCGCCACCGTGGGGACCTTCTCATCCGGCATTGCGCACGATCTGAACAATCCGCTGCAAGGGGTGCTGGGCTTGGCCCAGCTCATATTGGAGGAGCAGGACCCGGTCTCCATGCAATCCTATGCGCGTGAAATCATCGAAACCGTCCATCATATGGCGACCTTGTCCAAGCGGCTGACGCTCTATGCGCGGGGCAATGCGCCGGGTGACGTCTGCGATGTGCCGGTGGAAGAGGTCTTGGAGAAAGCCGTCCGCATGGTGGAGTACGGCACGCACATGGGTAATGTCGATGATGTCGAGGTGGTGCGAGTGTATGGCCCTGCTCCGAGCATCCGGATCGACGCCGGGGAGCTGCTGCAAGTCTTCATCAATCTGATCACGAATGCCGTGCAGGCGATGCAGGGGAAAGGACGCCTGACCCTCACCATTCAACCGGAATCGACAGGCATCCTGGTCTCGATCAGCGATACCGGACCCGGTATCGACCCGGACCATCTTGAGCGCATCTTTACGCCGTTTTTCACCACGAAAGAGTCCGGCACGGGAACCGGCCTCGGGCTGCACATCGTCGAGAGCATCGTCAAGAAGTCCGGCGGGCAGATCTCCGTCGAGAGCGAGCCGGGGAAGGGCGCGACCTTCCAGTTGCGATTCCCGGCTGCCGGCCGGTCGTTGGAGGGCACAGAGCCATGACCGATTCACGCGCCCGCGCCCGCGCCCGCTGGGGTCTCACAGGAAAGTTGATCAGCGCCATGGTGATCGTGGGGACGGTGCCCCTGCTGATCGGCCTCGGCACCGCCTTCGTTCGTGGGACACGGGAGCTCCAGGAAACGGCGGGGGCGAATTTCGCCAGCTTGGCGGCAGAGAGCGCCCGAACGCTGGACCTCACCTTCAGCGACGAATTGACCAGGGCCACGCGGATGGCCGCGGATCCGCTCGTCGTGAATGCCCTTGAGCAACGGGTCGATCGCTACCAGACTCGCGACGAGGCCGCAATGGCGTTGGAACTGGAGGCGGGACGGGCGCGATGGGAGACGAAGGATCCCGACCTGTTGCGCGCTCTGACGACCGGACCCCTCGCCGACCTGCTCCAGCAGCAGGTGGCTCGCCCGGACGTCGGGGGATCTGATCGGATCCTTCCGGCGGCGTCGCGCGCGGCGACGAAGGCCTTGTTCCTCACCGATGTGAAGGGCGTACTGGTCACCACCATCAACGACGGGGTCCCCTACCTGCACCAGAAGGAATCATGGTGGCAGGGCGCCTATGCGAAAGGCGTCGGGCGACCTCACCTGGGCAATGTCGACTTTGATCAGCCGCTCGGCGTGTACACCTTCCACCTCTCGGTCCCGGTCATGGGTCGCCTCAGTTCCCAGGTCGTCGGGATCCTTCACCGGGTGTTCGACGCGAAGGAATATCTGGCGCCGTCCGTCTATCCGATCGTGTTCGGGAAGACCGGCCACGTGATGGTGATCGACAGTCGGGGCACCGTGATGAGCTGTCCGATCCTCCCGACGGGCCTTCGGATGCAAGATGAGACCTTGATCAGCCTGGTGACCCCGCCGGAGAAAGGATGGGTCAAGGCCCCGAGCGATGGTCACGGGGGCGACTCCATCTCCCTGGTCGGTTTCTCTCCGTTGCCGGGGACCTCGCGCGTGACGCAGGTCTCCACAGGGGCCTCGTGGCACACCTTTGTGTGGCAGTCCTCCGAAGAGCTGTTCGCGCCGACTCGGCATTTCTTGATCTGGGTGGCGGGCTTCGGGTTGGCCGCCATCGGACTTCTGGGGGCCTTGGGATATGTGGCGGCGGTGCGCATCGTGCGGCCGATTCGACGGCTCCAGGAAAGCGCCGCGTTGATCGGTCGGGGTGAGCTCAAGGAACCCATTGTCATCACGACCGGCGATGAACTTGAGCAACTCGCCGAGGCCATGAATCGAATGAACAGCCAGTTGGAGCGGACCTTCTCAGGATTGACGGAAACGGTCGAAGAAAAAATGAAGGCGGTGCGCTCGTTGGAACAGATCAATCAGCAGATTTGCGAAAGCGTGCCGACCCCGATCCTCTTGCTGACGGCGAATCTGTCCATGGATTACGCCAACCAGGCGGCCCGAGAGGCCTTCAGCCTGGAGCAAGGAGTGAAGCCCGACGTCTCCGTCTTGAGCGTGCTGCCCTTGGAGACGGAGGGGAAAGCGCGCCTGTCCTCGGCGCTCCGCGGGCAGGCCGTGGTGGAGAGGCGCGGGCATGCCGCGGGGGGCCGGTCGGCGCGGGATCCCTTGAAGCCGGTCGAGATGTCCGGTCAGACGGGAACGCGTGATGAGTTGGCGATGGGGGGGAGGACGTTTCAGTTTCAGGTCTTCCTCATGGCCGTTCCCGACTCGGATCAGCAGCGGGTCGGAGTGATTTTCCGTGATGTCACGGAAGAACGGCACCAACGCGATCAAGTCATCGAGGCTGAGAAGGTGTCGGGAATGTCTGTGCTCACCTCGGGGATCGGGCACGAACTCAACAATCCGCTGTTCGGGATCATCGGGCTGGGCGAAGCGATGCTGGACGAACAGGATCCGCGCCGGCTGAAGGAGCATGCGAAGGATGTGCTGGAGCAAGCCAAGCGCATGGCGGATGTCATCGAGGGGCTGACGGGGGCTGCCACCAGAGCGGCACAGGGACGCGCCAAGGTCGACGTGCTGGTCAATGCGGAGGTCGAGACGCTGGTGGGCCAACTTCGAACCGAAGAGCATAACAGGGGGCTGGAGATTTACACACACCTGGGGACCCTTCCGCCGGTCTTCACTCGGCCCGACGACATTCGTCAGGCCCTGATCCACGTGATCAGAAACGCGGTGCAGGCGATGAAGGGGCGCGGGACATTGACGATTAGTACGGAAGCGGCCACCGGTGCGATCTCCGTCAAGATCAACGATTCAGGGCCCGGAATTCCGAGCGCCTATGTGGGCAAAGTGTTTGATCCCTTCTTTACGACGAAGGCGCAGGGAGAGGGGCGTGGCTTGGGGCTG
>SWDL01000351.1 GCA_005116795.1 Nitrospira sp.
AGATTAGTCACTGGTCATCAGTCACCAGCCCTGAATGACGCGTGGCCGGCTTTTTGCTGCCATTGACTAGTGACAAATGACTGTTGACCGGTTTCCTTTACCGGGATGAGGCGGGACTGTCAAGGGGAAGCTAATGGGCGCGGCGTCGCTTGACGATGTCCAAGGCCGCCACTCGGTAGGACTCGGCGAGAGTGGGAAAATTGAAGATGTTTTCGACAAAGATCTCCGCGTCGCAATTGTTCAGCAGCCCCATCTGCCCGACATGGATGAGTTCGGTGGCACCGTCGCCGATGATGTGGGCCCCGAGGAGCTTGTGGCCGTTCGGATCCGCCACCAGCTTCAGCATGCCGTCGTGCATCCCCGAGATGTGTCCGCGGGCGACTTCCGTGAAGAGGGCCCGCCCTACGATCGCGGACCCGTTCCGCGCGATGGCCTCTTCTTCCGTGATCCCGACGCTCGCCATTTCCGGGATGGTATAGACGCCGATCGGTGTCAACTCCGGCGCGGGCCCGGGATCGAGGTCCAGCGCATGGCGGACCGCCCTCCGCCCCTGTTCCATCGAGGAGGCCGCCAGCGCCGGCGGCCCGATGACGTCGCCCACCGCATAGATGTGGGGCACCGTGGTCCGGTAATGTTCATCGACGGGCAGCGTGCCTCGTTCAGACAGCGAGAGCCCGGCGGCGTCGATACGGAGGCCTTCGAGATTGGGCGTACGGCCGAACGCGACCAGCATCTTGTCGGTCTCCACAATCCGACCGTCGGCCAGCGTGGTCACGACCTTCGAGACGCCGTCCCACTTCACCGTCGCCGAAGGCTGACTGGAGAGGTACAAGCCGCCCTTCTGCACGAAGCTTCGCACGAACCGTTCGATCAGCTCCTGATCCATGAATTGGAGCGGTCGGCCGGCGCGGTCGATGACCGTCACGTCGACGCCGAGGCTGGCGAAGATGGAGGCATATTCGCAGGCGATCACGCCCCCGCCCAGCACGGTCAGCGACCGGGGCAGATAGACCATGGAGACGATCGAATCACTATCCAGAATATGCTCATGGTCGACGGAAATCGTGCCCGGCGCACGGGGTTTGGACCCGGTGGCGATGATGACAATGTCGGCGGACAGGGTCTTGACCGAACGGTCTGGCGCGAGCACTTCGACGGACTTATCCGAGAGAAAGCCGGCGCGGCCATGATAACACTCCACGCCGTTCCGCTTGAGCTGATCCGTGACGTAGGTCACGTGGGCGCCGACCACTTGGTCGATCTGGTTCATGAGACTGGGGATTTCGAACCCGCCCCGGAGCGTCACATCGACCATCGAGGCCGACCGTTTGAAGCGATCCAGTTGCAGCGCGCCCTCCCGAAGCGTCTTGCTGGGGATCGTCCCGTGATGCACACAGGCCCCGCCCAGTCCGCGCTCACGTTCGATGACCGCCACGCGCTTGCCGACCTTGGCGGCTTGGATGGCGGCTTTCTGGCCGGCAGGCCCGCTGCCGATCACCAACACATCGTAGTGGGTCGGATCGTTCATAGGGGGATCGCGTCGACCGCCTGCACAATCGTGTCCCGCTTGGCGAGGAGCTCGTCGATTTCCTCGGGATAAAAATTCAACGCGGTCAGCGCCGGGTGCCCTCGAAGCACCTCGTCGCTCAGGCCCTCCCGCATCAAGACATGGG
>SWDL01000352.1 GCA_005116795.1 Nitrospira sp.
CACTTTTCCGGTCGGGACCACGACGCGCCCACGATCCAAGGCTCGCAGAGAGGCCGCCACAACCTCTTCGGCCGATTGAGAGCCAAGGCGATGCTTCGGCGTGAAGCCGGCCGTCACGTGAAAGTCCGTCTCGGTCGTGGCCGGGCAGCAGACTTGCAGTCGAACCCCCGACGAGCGAACTTCTTCTGCCACGGCTTCCGTCAAGCGGATCACGAAGGCTTTCGTCGCCGCATACTCCGCGCAATAGGGGAGCGAGAATGTCCCCGCCACCGAGGACACGTTGATGATGGCCCCGGATCGCCGTTCAACCATCCCTGGGAGAAAAAGCCGCATGATCTCCGCGACCGCGGTGACCTGCACCTGCAGCATGGCGTGGATCCGAGGCAATGGGGTCTCGGTCAATGCACCGAAGAGTCCGAATCCGGCGTTATTGATGACCAGATCAACCGCGGGGCGATGGGTGCGCGCCATCGCATAGAGACGATGGGCCGCCCCGGACTCGGCCAGATCGAGCGTCTCAATAAAGATGGCCGGGGTGATCTTTGTCAGGCTCGAGGCGAGAGACTCCAGGCGGGTCCGATCTCGGGCTATCAATAGCAGGTCATAGCCGCGCGCGGCGAGCGCCTTGGCATAGGCCGCGCCGATCCCCCGCGAGGCTCCTGTGATCACGGCAAACGGCCGCGTCATCTCTTGTGATACCGCCCGTTCCACTCGCGAGCGACAATAGACTGCCGGCCCGTCCCGGTCAAGGTGTGCAAAACTCTGGACACCCTCGACGGCTCGTGGGGATCAGAGTAGAGTGAGCGATATCATTCAGTTTCTGTGGTTGACCTGCCGGAGACCATGCTTATCTCTGACTTCACACGCGAATCATGTGGTCAAGCTTGGACCAGGGAGCGGCCTCGATGGATATGAATCAAATGACCGTCAAGCTCCAGCAAGCGCTTCAAACGGCTTCAGGGCTGGCGACTCGGCGCGCCCATCAGGGCATTGATGTCGAGCATCTGTTGCTGGCGCTGCTCGACCAGAGCGACGGGATTGCGACCTCGCTGCTGGAACAGGCCAACGTCTCGGTCACAGTGGTCCGCCAGGCCGTCGAGCAGGCGCTGACGAAGGTGCCGCAGGTGAGCGGACCTGGCGCAGCCCCGGGACAGCTCCACGTCACGTCACGACTCACTCAGGTCCTCAGCAAGTCCGAAGAAGAGATGAAGACCCTCCGGGATGAGTTCCTCAGCGTGGAACATGTCCTGCTCGCCATGGTGGAGGAAGGCGGCGTGCTCCGCCGCACCGGCCTGACGCGGGACAAACTCCTGACGGCACTGCAGTCCGTTCGCGGCACCCAACGTGTGACGACGCAGGACCCTGAAGGCACCTACCAGTCTCTAGAAAAGTACGGGCGGGATCTGACCCAGCTCGCGGCTCAAGGCAAGCTCGATCCCGTCATCGGTCGCGATGAGGAAATCCGTCGCGTCGTCCAAATCCTCTCCCGCCGAACCAAGAACAACCCGGTCCTCATCGGCGAGCCCGGCGTCGGCAAAACGGCCATCGTGGAGGGCCTTGCCCAACGGATTGTGAAAGGCGACGTGCCGGACGGCCTCAAGAATAAACGCCTCGTGGTCCTGGATATGGGCGCGCTCATCGCCGGGGCCAAGTTCCGCGGGGAATTCGAGGAGCGTCTGAAAGCCGTGTTGAAAGAAATCCAGGCGGCGGGCGGCCAAATTCTGTTGTTCATCGACGAGCTCCACACCGTGGTCGGCGCGGGAGCGGCGGAAGGTTCGATGGATGCCGCCAATCTGTTGAAGCCGATGCTGGCCCGCGGAGAGTTGCACTTGATCGGCGCCACCACGCTGGATGAGTACCGCAAGCACATCGAGAAAGACGCCGCCCTGGAGCGCCGGTTCCAACCCGTGGTCGTGGATCAACCGTCTGTCGAGGACACGATTTCTATTCTTCGTGGGCTCAAGGAACGGTATGAAGTGCACCACGGCGTCCGGATCAAGGATGCCGCGCTCGTGGCTGCCGCGAAACTGTCCCACCGCTATATCGGAGATCGGTTTCTCCCCGACAAAGCCATCGACCTCGTCGACGAATCGGCGGCTCGTCTTCGCACGGAGATCGACAGCCTTCCCGCCGAGCTGGATGAGGTCTCACGGAAAGTTCTGCAGCTCGAGATCGAGCGGGAAGCGTTACGGAAGGAAAGCGACCCCGGCAGTCGGGCTCGCCTCGAAACCCTGGAGCAGGAACTGGGCGAGAAGCAACGAGATTTGTCTGCGCTCAAAACCCGCTGGGAGGCCGAGAAGGCCTCGGTCGGACGCCTTCGGAAGATCCGGCAACAGATCGAAGCGGTGAAACAGGAGATCGAAACGGTTCAGCGGGCCTACGACCTCAATCGCGTGGCTGAATTGCGCTACGGCGAGCTCCCGCGCCTCGAACGGGAATTGGGTTCCGAGCAGGACCATCTGAGCAAAAAGCAGGGGGAAAGCCGTCTCCTGAAGGAAGAAGTGGATGAAGAGGACATCGCCCTCGTGGTCAGTCGGTGGACCGGCATCCCCGTCACGCGACTCATGGAAGGCGAAATGGACAAGCTGCTCCGACTGGAAGACCTGCTGCACCAGCGGGTGATCGGCCAGGACGAGGGCGTCCATGCCGTCGCCGATGCCGTCCTGCGTGCCCGCGCCGGCATCAAAGACCCGAATCGTCCCATCGGCTCGTTCATGTTCCTCGGCCCCATCGGGGTCGGCAAGACCGAGTTGGCTCGGGCCCTCGCCGCCACCCTCTTCGACGACGAAGCCAACATGGTGCGCATCGACATGTCCGAGTACATGGAGAAGCATTCCGTCGCCCGCCTGATCGGCGCGCCGCCGGGCTATGTCGGCTACGAGGAGGGC
>SWDL01000353.1 GCA_005116795.1 Nitrospira sp.
GCCCACGTTGCCCCGCCCCAGGGCGCTGATGATCCCAAGCGTCACCGTTGAGCTCAAGCCGAAGGGGCTCCCGATCGCCAGCACGAGATCGCCCACTTGCGACTTCTCCGCCTGCGCCCACTTCAGAGCCGACAAACCCTCCACGTCGATCTTGACGACCGCCAGATCGGTCTTGGGATCGGCGCCCACGAGCTTGCCCGGAAATTCACGCTTGTCGCTCAAAGTCACGGTGATTTGCGTGGCATTCTCAACGACGTGATTGTTCGTGACGATATACCCGGCGCCATCGATAATGACGCCCGATCCCGCGCTCTGCTCCGGTCGACCCGGTCCTCCCGGCCCCCCCGGCGGGCCCGGCATCGGTGGAATGGGCTCGCCGCCCGGTGGCTCTTCACCAGGCGGATTCTCTCCCGGAGGGCCTCCCGGAGGACCGCCGAAGGGACCCGGTGGCAGTGGGCGGCGCCCGCGCCGCCCACCTTCTCCTCCGGACACGGCGATATTCACCACCGCCGGCGTCACTGAACGAACAAGTTCTGAAAATCCTTGCGCGAGTGCCGGAGGCACCGCGGCAGTCGCCTGTGGCGCCGACGCCAACGTCGACACCGCCAGCAGTCCCAGCCCACAGAGCGTTACCACCTGACTGGTCACACGATGCTTCCCCGACCGGGTCGACTCGGCTGCTCCATGATTGTCCATAGTGTGTCCTTCTTCCTCCCTTGATAGACGAGTGGGCCAGTTTCGACGGAGCCGCCTGATTTTACACT
>SWDL01000138.1 GCA_005116795.1 Nitrospira sp.
CCAGAGCTTTACCCGCCGAGGGAGCGGAAAGGAGGCCCCCACCGGCGCATGGATCCGCCACGGAGTGAGTCCACAACGAAGTCGACCCGAGAGTCGAGCGAACGGCTGCAGGAGGTACAAGCCGGTCGTCAGGGTCCGCATCCACGCGCGTTGCCAGTGTGAAGCTGTCGGAGTCGTAAAAGAGGCACGCGCCCCCCCTCGCACCGCCTGAACCGCTGATACCATCACGGCTGCAATCAGGAAGGGGGCCGCCCCAAGCAGCGGATGCCAAAAAACCCCAAGCGCGGAGAGCATCGCGGACCCTAAGATCAATAGATACCATTCAGGCATCATCGGTAGGGATTGCCAGAAACCCAGAGCCGGTTGATACAAGGATTGAAAAGGCGCAGCCCCCCAGGTCCCGTGATAGATCCGCGTCCGGCCACCGAGAGCCGGCAGAAGCCCTTTCCCGTACATACGTCCGCCCCAGGTCGCATTACCCGAGACCTGATACTTCTCAGGCCATTTTCGTTCCAAGAGGGCTTCGGCCTTTCCATACCCCTTCTGCTGACGCCAATACGCACGCACTGAATTGCGGCGGTGATGCCAGACCATTGCGGCAGGATGAAATCCCAACGTCCATCCCTTGTCCTGAAGCCGCCAGCACACGTCAACATCATCACCGGCCGTTCTGAATTGGACATCGAACCCGCCGATGGCCTCCAAACAGCTTTTCCGAAAGGCCATGTTGCATCCGGGAATATGTTCGGCAACCTCATCGGAGAGCAGCACGTGGACGGGACCGCCCGGGGCATTGGCCACGCAGTCGGCAATGAGCCCATCCCCTGGTGGGGGTAAATTGGGGCCCCCGACCCCCACATGGGCGGTCGTCTCAAACATGTTGACCAGGTAGTGGAGCCAATGGGAATCAGGCCAGGCATCATCATCGAGGTAGGCGATGATCTCTCCCGTGGCCTCCTTCATGCCCGTATTCCGAGCACTGCTGAGCCCCCGATTCTCGGTCCGAATGAGCCGACACTCATACTCCCGAGCAATCGACGCGGTTGAATCGGTGGACCCGTCATCGACGACGATGACTTCATAATTCGGATAGGCAAGCCGACGGAGCCCTTCGAGGCAGTCTCGGATTATGCGCGACCCGTTGTAGCTGCAGACGACGACCGACACGCTCGGGCAGGATCGGCCGAGATCAAGCGGCACTGACGCGAACGCCCGGCTGACCGAGCTCAAGGCCGGCTTTGGCTCCCGGTCTCGGCGGGTGAGGCCGAAGTCCCAATCAGTGATGTCCTGCCCGCCCCGATGCCATTCGTCAGTCCACCCGAACACAAACGCACCGGCAGAGCCGCTTGAATAAGCCGCCCGGATCTGCCATTCCAATACTTCAGCCTGCCTCGCTTCTCCGTGTCGCCGACTGTCCATTCCGACTTCCGCCATGATCAAGGGCCTGTCGCCGGCGAGGTTTTGAAGTCGAGCCAGGTACGCCTGGAAGCGATCCTGGCGTTCGAGATAGACGTTGAAGCAGACCAGATCGAGAAACGGGAGATTGAGGTACTCCGTCGTCGGATAGTTCACATAGGTCACGAGGCCGCCGGGATCTTCTTTTTTCGCAGCCTTGTACAGCCGCTCAAGGTACCGTTCGACCGCTCGACGCCCGTGCCACCGAACTATCGAGGAAGGAATCTCATTGCCGATGGCATAACAGAGGATCGCCGGATGGCCGGCGCAGCGATGGATCTCAGCACGGAGACGATCCTCGATGTGTTGCGCCAACGTCGACCGTTCCAAAAAATCGACATGCTGTTCCCAGGGCAGCCCCACCATCACGCGCAGGCGATGTTCGTAGGCGATGTCGAGAAACCAGCGGGGCGGAACGGTGTAGGTCCGTATCGCATTGATCCCCTTCGCGGACATGAGGCCGAGGTCCGATCGCACCCCTACGGGATCCAGATAGTCTCCTCCGTCGGTCTGCGGGCGGAACGTTCCATAGGTGACTCCCCGGACCCACAGTTTCTCTTCCGAGTCGACCAGAAACTTGCCCTTCACCCTCGGTCTGCTAAAGGCCGACGGCAGGGAGAACTGAATCGAGTCGTGTTGAGACAAAGGTGTCATGAGCATAGGGAATGCCCTCGAGTCCGAAGTTAGAGATTGATTTACTGAAGGTGGAAAGCTTGATCGGAATAGCGGCAGGAGATAGACATCCCTGTTCTCATCCCCTGGCCTCCATATTCTCCCA
>SWDL01000354.1 GCA_005116795.1 Nitrospira sp.
CGGCGCCGCCGAGGTTCTCTCCGCAGTCCAGCAATCTCCCGCCGATGTCATCGGGTTCTGGCTGACGTCCGGCGGCCCGCACGACGGGGTCTCGAAAGCCGGTGAGATCCGCCGGTTCAATCGACAGATTCCCCTGATTCTTGTGGTGTCGGACGGCAGCGAAGCGCGGGCGATCGCGGCGATTCGCGCCGGGGTGACCGACTATCTTCCGCAGCCCCTCTCCCTCGATGAATTATCCGCCAGCGTCATGCGCTGTCTGGCCCATCCCTGTCCTGGTAACGAGGCGGTCTCGACGAACGGTCACGCGCGCGTCCCCGATCTGTGGCCGGCCTCTCGCATCGTCGGGGAGAGCCAGGCCATCCGGAAGCTCAAGACCTGTCTGGGTAAGATCGCGGTGACGGACAGCACGGTCCTGATCACCGGGGAGTCCGGAACGGGAAAGGAATTGGTCTCCGAGCTGATCCACAAGCATAGCCCTCGGGCCCTGAAGCCCATGGTCTGCATCAATTGCGCCGCCTTGCCGGAGGGCCTGCTGGAAAGCGAACTCTTCGGGTTTGAGCGGGGCGCGTTCACGGGCGCGCATGCCGCGTACCAAGGCAAGCTCAGGCTGGCCGACGGAGGCACCGTGTTGTTCGACGAAATCGGCGACATGAGCCTGGCGGCTCAGGCCAAGGTGCTCCGCACGATCGAGTCCAAGGAGATCTTCCGCCTGGGAGGCAAAGCCGGCATCGCGATCGACGTCAGAATCATCGCGGCGACCAACCAGGAATTGGAGCGCCGTGTCGAGGACGGTCGGTTCAGAAAAGACCTCTATTTTCGTCTGAACGTCGCCAGAATCCACCTCCCGCCCTTGAGGGACCGGAAAGAAGACATCCCGCTCCTGGTCGAGCAGTATGTGCGCGAGCTCAACCGCCGTTTCGGGAGGGAGATCGAGGGCATGGACGGCGACGCCTTGGAATCCTTCCTGATGTATGATTGGCCCGGCAACATCCGAGAGCTCAAGTATCTCTTGGAAGCCGTCTATATCAACCTCGCCCCCTTTTCCAAGACGATCGCCGTCACGGACCTGCCGGAGCCTTTCCAAGGCCGATCCGCCGGCCACGGGGAACCCTCCGCCGTCGAGCGTGATCGGATGCTCGCCGTGCTCTGCGCCACGCAGTGGAACAAGAGCAAGGCCGCGGAACAACTGCACTGGTCTCGAATGACGCTCTACCGCAAGATGCACAAGTATCAGATCCCCTTCCTTGCGACGCAAGTGTCACAGGCCCCTGTGACAGCCTCAAGACGATCGATCCTCTAAGAACGCTCTCCTAACATCTCCGTCCATGGGGACTGACACCCTTCCCCGCGCCCGCCTACCTGGCTGCGGGCAGGTCTGCGCGAGGTGTCTGTCCCCCCTTCGGAACGGCTGTCCCCATTCCTGAACCGGGACAGTCGCCGGAAAGAAGGGCGGAGTTCACTGTCACAGATTCCTGTGACAGCCTCGCGAATCTCGCAAGCGGTTCCAGAAATCATCCTTGCTCCAAGCCATTGAACGCGCGGTGATTTCAGTTATTTCCCTCGAGCAGAATCAAGTCGTCGAACTCTGGTCCTCCCGTTGCAATCGTATAAGAGGTCAGTGTGTTGCTCGAAGTGATGTCACGAGAGCCGTCATCTTCACCGTCGGAGAATCCGGAAGCGTCAGTGCGTCAGTGCGTCAGAGATGGACAGAGGCGAAGATGGACGACCTGAGTGAGAGGCCTGGGACGGATGACGAGGACAGGATTCCTGGACGCTACGCGAATTCCTTCGCGGTGGGGTACAACGCCTTCGAGTTCATCTTGGATTTCGGCCAGTCGTATTCCGAGACCGGGACCAGCCAGGTTCACACGCGGATCATCACGAATCCGCGCGACGCCGAGGCGCTCTTGGAGACGCTCAAAGAGTCTCTCGGCCAATATGAGCAGAAATTCGGCGCGATCCGAAAGAACGGGTGAGAGATGATTCACCGGTCATCGGTCACCGGCGGGCGGAACGTCGGAGCAAGAGTGAGAGACAGGTGAGAGGGCACAAAAAAGGAGGCGATCTATGAACGG
>SWDL01000355.1 GCA_005116795.1 Nitrospira sp.
AGCGGCCGGCGCGGCCAGCGAACCGCCGCAACGCTTGCAGAACTTGGCGTCATCGTCATGCCCCGCTGAGGCGCAGGTGGCGCACTTGACCGACGCCCCGCGGCGCACCCTCGAGAGTTCCACCGTTACGATCCCGGTCGGGACGGCAACGATGGCGTAGCCGAGGAGCATCACCGCCGAGGCGAGCAGCTGACCCATCGCCGTTTGGGGGGCGATGTCTCCGTAGCCGACCGTGGTGATCGTGACTATCGTCCAGTAGATGCTCTTGGGGATGCTGGTGAACCCCGGCGTCCGGCCCTCGATCAGATAGATCAACGCACCGCAAACGACGGTGATGGCAAACACGGTGGCGATGAAGATCGCGATCTTGCGCCGGCTGGCCCGCAACGCCTCCATCAGCACGTCGGCCTCACCGACATACTCGGCCAGTTTGAGAATCCGAAATACTCGCAGCACCCGGAGGATCCGGATGACGAGCAGGTACTGGGTCCCCGGGAAGGCGACGCTGATGTAGGTTGGAACGATGCTGGCCAGGTCGATCAGGCCAAAGAAGCTGGTGGCGTATCGCAGTCGGCGTTGGACACAGATCAGGCGGGCGACATACTCCACCGTGAACAGCAAGGTGAAGCCCCATTCCACTGTCTTGAGCCAAGTCCCGTACTCGGCCCGGATGGTGGCAACCGACTCCAACATGACCGCCGTCACGCTGGCCAGAATCGCCGCGATCAGGGCGACGTCGAACGCCTTCCCTGCCGGGGTGTCGTGTCCGAAGATGACCTGGGCCATCTCGGCCCGAAAAGCGGACCACCACCTCTTTGGCTGCTCCATCGTTTAATCTATCCGCACAGGGGGGGCAGGAGGGGCGATCGAGGAGCCTGATGAAGCCGACCCCCGCACGGGCGCCACCGTCAGCGGCTGCCAGCCTCACGATGCCAGAGGTAGTCGCTGTGGCTGTTGCAAATACTGTTGAACGCCGGCCCCATGATGTCGTCCGCGATATCGGTCGAGATCATGCCCTCGGCATTGAGAGCCGCCATGATGCTGGGTCCACCCCAATTCAGGATCCGCCGATAGGTGCCGCCCAGGCTATGGATGAACCACCCCCACTGAGTGATTTCGCCGGCCGCGAGGTGTTTCTCCATAATTGGCGCCACGGCCGTGTGCACGATCAGGTCAGCCTCGGATTCTCTCGCCATGTCGCAAACCAGGTACCTGGAAAAACTGTATTCCGACGGAGTCGCGCCGGGGGTCGGGGCGGAGCCCAGGGTTCGAATCCAGATATAGTCGTCGTGCGAGCCACAGATCTCGGTGAACTCGGCCCGGCCCTTAGTTTGCCTGGTCTCGGTCAAGACGGCTTCCTGGCCGGCGATCAGGTTCTCGAGGGATTCGGCGGTCATTGTCTCCAACC
>SWDL01000356.1 GCA_005116795.1 Nitrospira sp.
CCTCATAGTCCGCGAGGGCTTCGGGGAGTTTGCCCTGTTGCCGAAGAATATCCGCGCGAGCATAGCGCCACGAAAAATTCTGGGGAGCGAGTTGGAGCGCGTTGTCATAACAGAGGAGCGCGGCCTCGAACAGTTGATACGCATGATACAACTGCCCCATCATGCCGTAGGACTCACTCAGCTCTTGTGGGGCAAGGTCCTTGTTCGTGAGCGCGGTACTCAACGATTCGTATGCGGCTTTCAGTTGGTCCGCCACGATGGGCTCAAGTCCCGAGAGATTTGGTGGCGGCACCAGCTTGAGGTCGGGGGCCGCCGCAGTCGGCGTGGGGGCCAGTGCGGTCGATGGTGGAGCCTGTGCCGGTTGTGATGGAGAAGCCGGTGGTTGTGCCGTGCTCGGTTGTGGTGCGGGTGGCGCGGATGCGGGGGGTGGTGCTGGCGCCGGCGTATCGTCCTTGGTGCAGGCCCATAAGAGACAGAGCAATAGAACGCCGAATACGCGAGAAGCATGTGAAAAAAGTGTCATAGCTTATGTCCAAAGTCTAAAGTCCAAGGTCTAAAGTCGAATGTAGCGGGTACCCAGCCAAAGCGCCGCCGCTGGCGGCGCACTCCATAGCCAGAGGGTGCGATTCGTGCACCAACAAATCCCAAATCCCAAATCGTAAATCTTCATTTCCCCGTCCCTTGCCGCAACATCGTATACCGATCAATCGCCACCTCCGCCCATGACTCAATCTGTCCATCCGGCCAGTGAACACGGACAGCTTTCACCGCCGCCTCGGCTCCCAAGCCAACGAGGACACGGGCATCACTCGCCGACGCATAACTGCCATCCGTTTGCACTCGTCGCCAGAGTGACGGCTTGCCCTCACGCACCACTTCCACGCGGGCGCCAAGCATGTCGCGTTGTCCCTTGGCGCCAACCACGCGCACTCCGATCCAATGGTGCCGAGTGCCCACCTGATTGAGGAACAGACGCGCCAGGCCGTTACTGTTGAGGACCAAGACATCGGTATCGCCATCATTATCCACATCGCCAAAGGCCGCGCCCCGGCTGACCTCCGGCACGGTCAACGCCGGGCCCGCTTGCGCGGACACATCGACCAGGCGTTGGCCCTCGTGCCCACGCAGGAGTTGTTTCGGTTGCCTGAGCGGATAGCGGTCGCCCTGTCGGGCCGCGTCCGGTAAGGTGCGCACCGCGCCATTAACGATCAACAGGTCGAGCCAGCCGTCATTGTCATAATCCATCCACTTACCGCCAAAGCCGGTATAGCGCCCCGTGGTCGTGGTGAGCCCAATCTGAATCGTCCGGTCCGTGAACAGCCCGTTGCCCAGATTCGTGTAGAACGTATTCGTCTCGTCCATCAGATGCGTCATCACCAAGTCGTCATCGCCATCGCCATCGAAATCTCCGGCGTCCACTCCCATGCTCGCTTCCGGCATGCCCATGCGATTCACCGCGCACCCGGCCCACAGGGCTTCGTCCTTAAAGGTCCCGTTCTTCTGATTGATCCACAGGAAGTTGGGATCGCCATCGTTCGCGACATAGAGATCAACCCAGCCGTCATTGTTGAGGTCGCTCGCGACGACGCCAAGACCAGCCCACTTCGCACTCTGGATACCCGACGGTTGGGACACATCGGCGAATGTCCCATCGCCATTGTTATGGAACAACCGGTCCGGGAGCGGCGCGAAAGCATCCGGTCCACAATAATCGTGGGCGCTGCTTTTCGCGTAGCAGAGCGGCGGCTTCGCCACGTTCACATCCACGTATTGCGTAACATAGAGATCGAGCCAGCCGTCGCGATCGTAATCGAAAAAGGTGGCACTCACCGCCCATTGGAGTGGCGGTCCGGCGATTGATGCCGACGCATTACGGAACGTCCCATCCCCATTACCCAGCAGCACGGCGATCTTGTCGTTCCGCAAGGCGACGGCCAAGTCGGGCTTGCGATCTCCATTCAAGTCCCCGCTGGCGATCGACACGGGAGTCCGGTGGACGGCATAGCGCTGACCGATCCCGAATTGGCCCTGGGGGAGCCCGTAAAGAATGGCCACCTGATCGCTGCCCGAACACGCCACCGCCATGTCGAGATGGCCGTCGCCGTTGAAGTCGTCGAGGGTCAGCGCGCGGGGATCTTTGCTGAGGTCGATCTGCATCGGCTCCTTGAAGGTGCCGTCGCCGTTGCCGAACAAGACGGACAGCGAATTACTACTGATGTTGGTGGTGATCAGATCGGTCATCCCATCCTCATTCAAGTCCGCCGTCACGACCGCCGTTGGATTCTTTCCGACGGTGTACGTGGCAAAGTGATAGAACAGGTCGGGCGGGACAAAGGGATCCTGCCTGGGGCAGCCGAGGTGGGCAAGGGCCAGCAGGCTGAACAAGACCATCCGCGATGGTTTCATGGAAAGGGGAGACACCCACCCTGCCCGTACGACTCCACTATCTGGCTGTGGGATGCCGTGACGGACAAACCGAGAGATTTTCCGAAGGGCTCATACGACGGCAGAGTATACGGGGCCCCCCGGCAATTCGCAACGCAGCGCGGGCCTTGGGTCTACCGTCGCCCGCAAGACCAGGTTTTCTCTGGAAGATCAGGCCTGGAATGGGATAAGATATGCACTCCTGAGGAGGAGGGTGTCCCATGGCAGAGAAGAAAACCATCGAGCTGACGATGTACGGGGTGGCGGAAGTGGTGAAGTGGTCTATCGACCGAAACAATGGTCGCGTCCCCGGCACCGATACCGCCGGACTCAAGAAGATGCAAGCCTTATTGAACGAGAAGCCCCAGAGCAGCGACTACCTGACCTTGGACCAGTTCTGGAAGAAGGCCGTGAATATCGAGCTGACCGAAGATGAGATTCATGTCATCGACCGCTGCCTCTACGATATCCCCAACTTCGACAACGTCCAGCTTCCTCAGATCCGCCATAAGTTTTGGCCCCAGCCGGCATAGGGTGCCGGTCCCTGACAGATAAGCCCGTCGCCGTGCGGCGACTGAGAGTTCAGGGCCTGCGTTCCCCTTCCCGGAGAAGGCTCTCCTGATCAGACACCAGTCGTTCCGCGCAGTACCTGGTCACCGGATCGCTGTCCGCATCCGGATCGCCGCCATCCCATAAGACCGACCGCAGATTCCACCGCACAATCGGGTAGAAAACGATCGCCGGCGACGTGAGGAGCATCAGGCCGGCCTCCGTCAGAATTTGGTCTTCTTCGATGCGGGTGCTCAGCCGCCGATAGACGCGGTCGTACCAGGTGAGGGTCGGCTGATGGCGCTCGCGGGCTTCCCGAAGCCGCTGATAGGCCGCGAGGGCTTCGTCCTGCTCAGGTCCTGTGGTGGCCGATGGAGTGCGGACGCTCGCGTCCGGCTGGTCGGAGGAGAGACTCTTGCCGAGTGCCGGCCACTCGTGCGTGGGCCGCAGGCCCAGGTGGCGATCCCGCGCGTCCACTGCGCGATGCCAGTCGGCTTCCAGCCGGGTCAGCGACTCCGTCGCCTCGAGGTACTCGGGAGTCAGGCTGGCCAGACAGCGCCCGTCGCGCTTCAGGGCGGTCGCGCAGCCAATGAGCAGGACGGGCAACAGAAGGAGAACGGTCGCGAACGCGAGGACAGGGTGTGTCAACCAGGGGCCGCGACCCAGCGTGGGGGAAGTCTTAGAGCGTCCCTTCCCCTTTGAGATAGCGGCGGAACCGACCCATGAGATCAGCCCCCAACGTCCCACCGTCCGGCTTCTTTGTGGCGGGGTCATTGAAATGGTCCCGGATCTCCGCCAGGCGCTTCTCCGCCTGGTCGTTCCCCTGGAGGCGCTTCGTTTTCTGCAGCGCGGTCTCGAAGGCCTCAAAGGTGAGTTCATTGTAGCCGAAGGCCCGGATTCGCTTCACGGCTTTCATCATCGCTTCATTTCGGAATGTGGTCAGGTGATCGGAGTCGATCTCTTTCAGGCCGAGTTTGCGCGCCCGCCGTTCGGCGGCCTTGCGGATCCCGCTCCGCACGAAGTCAGGCGACGTCTGCAAACGCTTCCAGGCTTCATCGGACCATTCGACGCGGGCCACCGGCGCATCCCATAGCCGGACCAGCGCGGCTTCGTCGATCTGCGCAATCCCCTGCTCGCGCGCCAGGTCCTCGGTGTCCCGTTGCAGCATCTGCGTGACGAAATCCATCGCAATCGGCGGCGCCTGCTGAATCTTATCCTGGAGGCGGGCCTTGGCCCCGTCCGACCAGGGCAGGGAGGGCTGCGCCACGTCCTTCAGGTCCCCGAGGGCTTCGACCTTCTCGAACAGATCCACATTGACTTCCAGGTGGCCCCGCTCGACGGCCATCTCTTCGGCGATGCGTTTGATCATCGAGCGCATGAACTCCGGCACGGTCTCCAGACGCTCGCGTGCGGAGGCCGTCCAGGCCACCTTGCCCTTCGCGAGATCCTCGGCCGCCGCGGCCATGCCGGAATCTCCGCCCATCCCGCCCATCATCTGGCTCTTAAACTGATCGAGGATTTCACCCGTGATGTGCTGATACCCGAGCTCTTTCGCTTTCCGCTCGGCGAGCCGCTTCACCATGCCGCGAAGAAAGACAGGGGCCCGCTCCATGCGCTGGAGGGCGTCTGCGGTCCATTCAACGGAGTTCTGTTCAGTCTGGATATCAGGGTCCACAGATGTCCCCACTCAGGAAGCGACGACTGCGACTACTGGTTAAGGAGCTCTTTCAGTTCCTTCCCGGCCTTGAAGAACGGCACCTTCTTGGCAGGGACGGCCACCGTGGCGCCGGTCTTCGGGTTGCGGCCTTCTTTCATCCGTCGGGATCGCAGCCGAAAACTGCCGAACCCTCTGATTTCGGTCTTGTCGCCGCGGTGCAGGGAGTTGCGAATACTGGTGAACATCGTATTGATGAGCACCTCGGCCTGTCGTTTCGTCAGGGTCGGCACCTGCTCGGCGACCTTTTCGATGATCTGCGCTTTCGTCATCAGGATGCTCCTTCGGCTGCCGGTGAGCGGCCTTCCACTCTAGCCCGCCTGCGGTCTCTGGCGCCTGCCGATCGCTAGAACGCCACCAAATACTTCAGCCCGACACTGCCGGGCCAATCGAAACGAGGGAGCCCGCCCAGCAGACGGCTTTCCAGCAGGTCTCGAAGCGAAAAGCGTCTGTGCGGCTCGATGACTTTTGGTTCCCCTTCGATGCCGCCCAGGTCGGCGGCCAGCTTGATGGCGTCGTCCAAGTCTCCCAACTCGTCCACCAATTTGAACTCTTTCGCCTGCCGACCGGTGAAGAGACGACCGTCGGCCAACAACGTCACGTCGGCAATCTGGAGCGATCGCCCCTCGGCGACCGCCTCGATGAACTGCTGATGCACGTCGTCCATCACCGCTTGCAACAGGCGACGCTCCTCCTCGCTCATCTGACGAAACGGAGACCCCACGTCCTTGTGCCGTCCGGCCTTGACGACGACGCTCTCGACTCCAATTTTCTTGAGGAGCCCTTCCAGATTCGCCAGCTCCATGATGACCCCGATACTGCCCGTGAGCGTCCCGGGGTTGGCCAGGATCCGGTCGGTGGCCGCCGCGATGTAGTAGCCGCCGGAGGCGGCCACCGAGCCCATCGACGCGATGATGGCCTTGTTGTTCTTGGCCCGCACCTGCTTGATGGCATCATGGATCTCCTGAGACGGCACGACCCCGCCGCCCGGACTGTCGATCCGTAACACGATGGCCTTGACGGACGGCGCGTCGCCGAACTTCTTGAGTTCCGACACCGTCTGCTGCGCATCGAGGATCACGCCTTCCACGCGCACGAGGGCCACGCGATCATCCCCCAGCAGATCAAAATCCATCTCCAGGAGATTCACGAAGAGAATCAGGACGACGGTGATGCCCAGCACCCACAGCAGAAGGCGCCGCGTCTTCCGCCGTGGTATGCCGGTCGTCTCGGGTTCGTTGGCCATGGTGCCTCTGGCGAGGGGTCGCGTCCCGCTCAGGTTGGCTTACTCATCCTTCGCTTTGGTCTTCTTCGCCGCCCGTCCCAGGGTGTTGTCCGCCTGTTGCTGACCGGCATGGTACTCATCGAATTGCCGCCGCTCGCTGTCCCGAGAGTGTTCCCGGAGGCTGAGCGCGATCTTGCGCTCGTCCCGGTCGACTTTGATGATCTTGGCCGTGACGTCCTGCTGGGCCGCAAACTTGTCTTCCAGCCGGGTCGGAGGCTCAAGCTCGATCTCGCTGACGTGGATCAACCCCTCCACGCCGCCCTCCAACTCGATGAAGATCCCGAAGTCCGTCATCTTGCTCACCTTGCCGGTCGTCGTGGAGCCGACTCGGAATCGCTCCGGAATCTCGCTCTCCCACGGATCGAGGCCCAGCTGCTTATAGCCCAGCGAGAGTCGCTCCTTCTCCTTATCGATCCGCAGCACCACCGCGTCGACCTTCTGGCCCTTTTTGAACAGCTCCGACGGATGCTTGATGTGCTTGGTCCAAGATATGTCGGAGATGTGGATGAGCCCGTCGATGCCCTCGTCGAGTCCGACAAAGGCGCCGAAATCGGTGAGGCTCTTCACCTTGCCCTCGATGCGGGTGCCCGCCGGGTACTTCGACTCGACCATGTCCCAGGGGTTCGGGGCGGTCTGCTTCATCCCCAACGAGATTTTTCGATTCCCGGGGTCGACGCTGAGCACGGCCGCCTCGACCTGGTCGCCCACCGAGACGATGCGGGACGGATGCCGGACTTCATGGGACCAGGACATTTCGGACACATGGACCAGCCCTTCGATCCCCGGCTCGATCTCGATGAAGGCGCCGTAGTCGGTCAGGCTGACGACCTTCCCGCGAATTCTGGCGCCGACCGGATGCTTCGATGCCACGTTCAACCACGGATCGGCGCCTTTCTGCTTCAGTCCGAGTGAGATACGGCCGGTCTCGCGATCGTACTTCAGAACCATCACTTCAACCCGGTCGCCGACGACGAAGAGCTCCGAGGGATGGCCCACGCGTCCCCAGGACATGTCGGTGATATGCAGCAAGCCATCGATCCCGCCCAAGTCGATGAAGGCCCCGTACTCGGTGATGTTCTTGACCATGCCGTGAATCAGCTGGCCTTCCTTGAGGTGGGCCAGCGTGGTCTGACGTTTCTTGTCGCGCGTTTCCTCCAACAGGACGCGACGCGACACCACCACGTTTCCGCGGCGGTGGTTGATCTTGATGATCTTGAGGGGGAAGGTTCTGCCGACCAGTCCGTCGAGGTCGCGCACGGGATGGAGATCGATCTGGGATCCGGGCAGAAAGGCCTTGACGCCGATGTCCACCATCATGCCGCCCTTGATCCGCGAGAGGACGCGGCCGTCGACGACCCGTTCATCCTTGAAGGCCTGTTCGAGGTCTTCCCAGACCTTCATCTTGTCCGCTTTTTCCTTGGAGAGGATCAGGTTGCCTTCGGCATCCTCACGCTCTTCGAGATAGACCTGGAGACGATCCCCGACCTTGATGTGCTGGAGGTCCTCCGTTATGAACTGGTCACTGGGGATGATGCCCTCTGATTTGTAGCCGATGTCGACAACGATCTTTTCTTTGCCGATGGCGACCACTGTGCCTTCAATGATGGTGCCTTCCTCAAAGTTCTTGAACGTTTCCTCATACAGGGCCTCCATGGCGCCCCGGTCCATCTGCTCTGCCATAGGCTGTGTTCCCATACTGCGATCCTACCTTCTGTCCACGTATGCCGACAGCCGAGCTGCCGGGTGCTGATGGTGAATAAAGGCGACGTCGCTCTCAGCGTTGAGCGGCGTCACCGGCCGGTCGTCACGACAAGGGCTCGCTCGGCGGGGCGACCTGTCCCAGCTCGGCGATCTTGTGCATGACGGTCCGGCTGATATGGCGGTACAACTCTTTTCCGCTCGAGCGCTCCA
>SWDL01000357.1 GCA_005116795.1 Nitrospira sp.
TCCGGTAACGCTCGTTCTTGCGAGGCCCATCCCCGGTCGTGGGATCACTCCCCCATCGTCGGAATTGTTGACCGGCTTGTCCTGCCGTATGGTGACCTGTACGGAACAGGGAGGGCCACCAGATGCGATGCACGACGTGTCGGGGACTCATGGTCGAGGTGTTCGACGAGAACGCAGCCACCCCTGGTCACACAAGGCTGTGGGGATGGCGCTGCCTCAAATGCGGAGCGGCGATTGAACAGACCGCCACCGCACCGCCTCCGATGAAGGCCCCCTGGCTGCAGAGTCCTCCGTCCGACACCCGACAGAACCCACCCCGCGTGATCTATTCCTTGCATGACGGCCTGGGTCGGCGTATGGACAGTCGAGGCGGGGGCTCTCCCGGTGGATCATCATTGCGACCTATGCGGAATGGGAACACCAGCGACACACGTTGCTTGAACGACATTGGTGGGCGTAGGAGCCCGAGAAACACACACAACAAGGATGCACGATGACACAAAGGGCATGGAGCCGAACAGGATTCGTCGCAGGGGTGACTCTCGCGGGCTGGTGTCTGCTGTGGACCGGGACCCGCGCGGCGGCGGTGGAACTTCCCACCACGATCGTCGTGGCCGAGAGCACCGTTTCCCGTCCCAACACGCTGCTGGAAGATGTCATCGGTGCGGTCCCCGCACCCCCTGATCGCCATCAGGACCGTCCCTCGGCGCCAGGGTCTCCGGATCAGCACTACCCGTTGAGTTCACCGATTGTGGTGGGTACGGATATTCGGCCCAGTCGAGTCTCCAGTCCGCTGATGGGGGACCTGGCGGTGCGCGAGATGATCTCCGGCAACTATCTGCTGGGTCTCTCCACCCGCTTTGTTCAGTTGGTGGAGGGAGAGAAGACCTACGAAGTGAACTTGGCCGTCCCGACTCCCTTTCTTTTCGATCCGGCCCGCGGCATCCTGGTATTTGACGTCATGAGCCTGTCGCAGGCGGAGTTGTCCGCAGTCTACGCGACCTTGCTGACACCGGACGATTCGATCGACAGGCCGCTGCCGCCTGTCGATGCCCCTGGCCCCGTCCTGAACGGTCCACCCGACCGGGTGGGAGCCGTTCTTCATTTTGCCAAGAGGCTGATGAACAATCCAGAGCTGGGGTTTTTTGCGGTTCTTGGATCTGGACTCGCCGGCTTGGCCCTTGTTCAACGGTTTCGGTCCGGCCGGCAGGAGCCTGAGAAGCGGCAGGATTCTCGTCCCGCCTCGACGGCGACTTCGGATGCGTCTTATCGTCCGAAGGATTTCAACGCGTCCGCCGCTCAGGAGGGCCGTGGGGAAATAGCACCGGAGCGCATGGAGAACGTTCCGGCCAGACGCTCCGCGGCATAACGGACCAGCACATCCCGGATCACTGGAAGCGCCAACTCCCTCCACGCTATGGCATCGGTCCCGAACAGTTGGACCTCCAGGCGTTCCCCCCCGCAGCCGGACCAGCCGGACCGGGTTGAACCCGATCGGCCTGCGTGCGATGATGCCCCATGCCCATCCTCTCCACGTTGGACACGCTGAGATTTGAGAATACCTTCGCGCGCCTTCCCGAGGCGTTCTTTGCCCGCGTCTCGCCCACGCCGATGGCCCGCCCGCATCTCGTCAGTGTGAACCCGGACGCCGCCGCGCTTCTCGATCTGGACATGGCCGAGGCCGCACGGCCGGACTTTCCGCTCTACTTCTCCGGTCATCGCCGGTTACCGGGCAGCGATCCGATCGCCATGATCTACTCGGGCCACCAATTCGGCCATTACGTGTCAAGGCTGGGCGACGGCCGCGCCATTCTCTTAGGTGAGGTTCGGAATGCGGACGGCGAGAAGTGGGATCTGCATCTCAAGGGAGCAGGGCTCACTCCCTTTTCGCGTGATGACGATGGGCGGGCCGTCTTGCGCTCCGCCATTCGGGAGTATCTCTGCGGTGAGGCGATGCACGGTCTCGGCATTCCGACCACGCGAGCCCTCTGCCTCATCGGGAGCGAGGAGCCGGTTGTTCGGGACCAGGTGGAAACCGGCGCCACGCTGGTGCGCATGGCCCCCTCCCACGTGCGGTTCGGGTCGTTCGAGATCTTCTACTACCGGCGGCAACATGAGCATCTCAAGACGCTGGCCGACTATGTGATTGATCACCACTTCCCGGAGGCGGGCGACGGGCCTGATCGCTACGCACGATGGCTGAACGAGGCGGCGGCGCGTACCGGACGGCTGATCGCCGCCTGGCAGGCCGTGGGGTTCGCGCACGGCGTCAT
>SWDL01000358.1 GCA_005116795.1 Nitrospira sp.
TCGTGGCGTATAAGGCATTTGTGGCGGTCGATCTGAAGAGACCAGTCCTGACGCCAGGCCGTTTCGCTTCGCACGCCCCTCAAGAGGGCCGGAACCCTCACACGGAAAGGAGGTGTCCTGATGCTGATCCATTAGCTTATTTCAGGTCAAAACCTGTCCAAACAATGGGGGGAAGCTCAGCGGAACAATGGATTCGCAAGGGGATCGCGGCGACCGAGAAGCGTTGGCCCGGCATCGCGGGCCAATTGCGGACGGCGTTCCGCGAGATGCGCGAGCGACAGCAGAATTGGCTCTCCGTCGCGGCCTTACATGCTGAAGAGTGCTTCCGGGAGCCAAGTCTGCAGACCTTTCAGGCGTTGCAGAAAGCGGCGCAGCGAGCCGGGGTCTGGCCGGCGGTTCGGGCCGCCGTCATGCACCATCTGGAAACCGGGGCGCGTCCCCAACCTTCAACTCCTCCTTGGCCGTTGCCGGAGAGCGAGCTGAAGGCGACGACCGAGCGCCTACCCATCCATCCACCCCTGACCGACACGCTCATCGATATCGCGATTGCTGAGAAACGGCCTGACGAGGTGCTTCGCTGGTATGACCGGCGCAAGCCACGGTCACGAGGCTGGGACTCTGGCTGGTTCGCCGAGGATCGTGTTGCCGAGGCGCTGGTGAAAACGTATCCCGAGCGGGCCCTCGCCATCTGGAAACGGCTCGCTGAAGCACAGATCGCCCTCACGAACCCGAAAGCCTATGAGCAAGCCGCCGGCTATCTGCGCAAAGTTCACCGCGTCTTAAAACAACTGGGCAAGGAACAAGACTGGTCGCGCTATCTCGCCGCACTCCGGCGAGCCAACGAGCGCAAACGACGGCTGGTGCAGATTCTCGACACCCTGGCCGGCCGCCGGATCATCGAAGGATTGTGAGAGATAGGTGCCGGCGCCGAGGGGAAGAGTCCAAATGGGGAGGGGCCTCGTAATTCAAGGGACAGTACCTGGGGCGTTGGACGCAGCTTGATATGCGCAAGGTCTAAGGTCTATGGGTTGGTAGAGTCTGATGATCCGAAAGCGTGGGCTGGATTTGCCGTGGAGTGGAGCGATCTCCTCGCAGTGGAGACGGCGCCGGTGATGGAAGACCCGGAACTGTCTGACGTGTTGAAACGCGTCGGGAAATAGCGGCTGGTATGAAAATAGCAAGCGGGACAAAGCGAGGGGCTGGAGCCCTGATCCGGGAGGAAGAGGCACACGAAGGTCTCTCCATGTCCTCCAACTGTGACCGGTCGTGAGGAGAACATCATGACTCCGATCCGTGCTTGGGCCGCGCATGCCGCCGGCCGTGCCCTGGAACCCTACGAATTCGACGCTGGTCCCCTGGGGCCGGAAGAAGTCGAGATTGCCGTCGAGTCTTGCGGCATCTGCCATTCCGATCTGTCCATGCTCGACAACGAATGGGGCCTCTCTCTGTATCCTTTGGTGCCCGGCCATGAGGCCGTGGGGCGAGTCGCCGCGCTGGGGGACCAGGCGAAAGGCCTCACGGTCGGTCTGCGTGTCGGCGTGGGCTGGAATGCCGCAAGCTGCCGGCATTGCCGGTTCTGCATGTCCGGGAACCAGCACCTGTGCCAGGGCGTCCAACCCACCATCATCGGCCGCCATGGCGGCTTCGCCGAGCGGCTGCGCGCGCATTGGATGTGGGTGATCCCGTTGCCGGACGCGCTGGATCCGAGCGCGATCGGGCCGCTGCTCTGCGGCGGCGTGACCGTGTTTTACCCTATACTCAATTTCGTCAAGCCGACTGACCATGTGGGCGTGGTGGGCATCGGCGGTCTTGGTCATCTGGCGCTCAAATTCCTCAACGCGTGGGGTTGTGAAGTCACGGCGTTGACGTCCAGCGAGTCCAAGCATGAAGAAGCCAGGGCGCTGGGCGCGCACCGCGTGGTGTCCAGCCGCAACCCCGAGGCGATGAAGGCCATCGCCGGCTCGTTGGATCTGATCCTGGATACTGTGAACGTGCCGCTCGACTGGCAGGCGCTGATGTCGACGCTGGCGCCCACCGGGCGGCTTCATGTGCTCGGCGCGGTGCTGGAGCCGATTCCTGTGAATGCGATGGGCCTGATCCTCGGCCAACAAACCATATCCGGTTCGCCTACCGGTTCACGGGGTGCCATCGACATCATGCTGGATTTTGCCGCGCGTCATGGAATCACCCCGCAGGTCGAGCATCTCCCGATGAGCCGGGTGAACGAGGCGTTGGAACATCTGAGGGCGGGCAAGGCGCGTTACCGCATCGTGCTGGATGCCGATCTCGGTTGACCCGGCAGCGTCGCGGACGTTGCGGGAAGACGCGCCGCCGCTGACTTTGAACCGGTGGGCAGCGCAATCGCAGGGTCAACCGGTTCACAACACAGGAGGAGGGCTATGGAGACCAACATGGTCCGAGTCGTAGCGAGAGTCGTGGCCAGGAGCGACAAGGTGGAGGAACTTCGCGCGCTGCTGCACGGGCTGCTTGAGCCGACGCGCCAGGAGCGAGGCTGCGTGATGTACGCGCTGCTTCACAACAGGACCGATCCGACGGATTTTACCTTCGTCGAAGAGTGGGCGAACGACGCGGCTATAGACGCGCATCTTCAGACGGCTCACGTGCAGCAGGCGCTTCTGAAGCTGCCGGACCTTGCCGCTGCGGCTCCGGACATTCGTCGCTATGCTGTCGTCAAGTAGAACATCGGCATCCTGTCGACAGGTCGTTGTTATGAAGATGGCTCATGCAGGGCTCGACATCACCAACGCCGAGTTCGACGCGGTCGTTGACGACCTGGTCGCGACCCCGAACAAATTTCAGGTCGGTCCACGCGAGCAACAGGAGATTCTGAACCTGTTGGGGCCCATGAGGAAGGATATCGTAGAGGAGTCATAGCGCGCATCCTTCCTGAGCCCTTCTGCTCACCGATCCTGGAGACTTCTTCCATGCGTCGCATCCTGTCTTTCCTCATGGCTCTCTTCGTCATCGCCGTGGCCGGCTTGCTCGCGTACGGCTACTACCGCACCCTCCTGTCGGAAGGCAGCCCCAAACAAGCAGCATTCGTGAAAGGCCTGTTCCCGTCTCCCGTGCCCAACGGATTTCTGAAGGGGTCCGTCGATGGGCTCGAGGTGTCGTGGAAAGGCAAGAAGATGCATGCCAGGGATCAGACCGGCATCAACATCTTCGCCGGCGAGAACGGCGAGGAGGAGCGGTATCCGTTCAAGACCGACCACGCGAAGGGGCTGCGTGACCCTGCTCTCGACGTCCTTCGAATCGATTATGATCTTCCGGGCAATCCCTTCTGGCTTCGACGCATCACCGATGAGATCGTCCAGGTGGAGAGAGGAACGTACCTGGGCAAGGTGCACCTCCGTATCGTGCCCGGCTATCCGTTTACCATGGGATACTTCCGACTTGAAAAGTAGCGCAACGCTCCGCAGGAGACG
>SWDL01000359.1 GCA_005116795.1 Nitrospira sp.
GTGGCGCGGGCGCTGCCGAGTCAGGATTCGTTTCTCTGGCTCAACCAGCGGTTGGCGACGGGGAATGTCTATCTGAACGCGCAGTATCTGCAACCGGTGGGCGTGGGCGGCAAGGACTCGTTCCAGCGACTGCCGGAACTCGGGCATCGGATGGTGAACGTTCCGCTGTTCGGGAGTCCGGTGCTGTTCAGCGCCGATTCCACGGTGAACCATTTCTATCGGGAAGAGGGATTTGCACTCAGCCGGGCGGACCTCATGCCCTCGTTGACCATCGATCCCATCCATGTCGGACACGTGCTCGGCATCACTCCGCACCTGCGGCTGCGTGAGACGTTCTACACGCGAAGCGCGGGCTCCAAGGAGGTCGCGCATCGGGAAACCCTGTGGGCCGGGCTCGAAGCCGTCAGTCGCCTGGCCCGCAGCTATACGGCGGATGACGGACGCGCCGTGCAGCATACGATCGAGCCGCGGGTGATCTATGAATATGTGCCCCCGACCGACCAGTCCGACATCGTGCAAGTGGACGATGTGGACAATCTGACCAAGAAAAACATGGTGACCTACTCCTTGCGCAGCCGGCTCATGCGGGCGGAGCGCGGCGGGGCCTCGCGGAATCTGTTCGATCTGACGATCGCCCAGAGCTACCGCGTGGGCGGCGCGCAAACCGATGCGCGGGAGTTTCCCTTCGCCGGCACCGAGCAATTCACCACCGTGACGCAACCGATCCAGCCGGCCGCCGTTGCCGTCGCCGGGAAGAAATTCTCCGACGTCTGGACGCGCGCAGTGATCGGCGATGCGGCCACCTTTGCCCCCTTGACGCCGGGGCAACCGCCGCCCACAGGCCAGACCAAGATCGGCCTCACGGTCGACTCGTTCTTCAATCCCTATCGAGGCGGCGTCAGCCAATTCAACACCGACCTGCGACTGCAACGTCACAACGCCTGGTACCTGGAGGTCGGCCAGCGGTTTACTCATTCGGGCAACCGCATCAGACGGGGAGACATCTGGAACCCGCTCTCGTTCGGCGAGGTCTTCGCGCCGACCAGGGAATTGGATTTCCTGACCATCGGCGGCGCCTTCCGAACGCCGCTCGGGTGGACCATCGGTGCGAAATCCTATTACGATATCCGGACCGGGAACAGTCCGGAGTTGGATGTGGCCGGGGTGTACCAGAACGACTGCCGCTGCTGGTCGCTGGGGCTCTATTACGTCAAGTTCCAAGACCGGATGCAGTATAACTTCATGCTCAGCCTGACCGGCCTGGGCGCCACGGAAAGCTTCGGCACGCAGATCGTGAAGGCGCTGCTGAGCCCGATCCTCCAGGGCGAGCGGGGACTACCCTGGCCCACGCCCTTCGTGAAGCGGTCACCTCCGGCTCAACCGCCACCGGCCACCACCACGCCGTGACGCCTCCCACCGGTGCTCCCAGTGCGGACGGGCCTTCCCCCGGCGAGCCACTCGCGCCGCCGAAGCCCGTTCGCCTCTCGAAATCCCGCTATCTCTCCGGCCGTCAATGTCATAGGCGTCTCTATTTGGAGATCCGCGCGCCCGAGTCGGCGACGCCGCCGGATCGCGCGACCCAGGCCATGCTGGAGGCAGGGAACGAGATCGGTCGTGTGGCCCGTGACCGGTATCCCGGCGGCGTGCTGGTGAACGTGGGGCCGCGTCAATCGGCGGAGGCTCTCCGTCGGACGGCCGAATTGCTTGCCGACCCAGGCGTCCCCGCGGTCTTCGAGGGCGCCTTCGAATTCGACGGGGTCTTTGTCCGGGTCGATATCCTGGAGCGTCTCGCCTCAGGACCGGAGCAGACGTGGCGCCTGATCGAAGTGAAATCCTCGACCAGAGTGAGGGAGGTGCACCGTCATGACGTCGCGCTGCAAACCTATGTCCTCCGGGGCGCGGGCCTCTCGCTGGCCGGGTGCGGACTCCTGCTCATCAACAGGGACTATGTCTATGGAGGCGGCGCGGTGGATCTGGCGCGGTTGTTCGCATGGGAAGATCTGACCGAGGAGGTAGGCCCGCTGCTGGCCGAGATACCCGGAGCGCTGACTGAGCAGAAGGCGGTGCTGGCCGCCCCCGCCGCGCCGGTCGTCGAACCGGATGCGCATTGCCATTCGCCCTACGAATGTCCCTTCTGGGCCCACTGCACCAGAGACAAGCCGGCACGCTGGATCTTTCACCTCCCGGGGAGCAGCCGGCTGGTTGCGCAACTCATGGGGCAAGGGATCACGACCATGGAGGAGATTCCTCCCCACACCAAGCTGACCGTCGTCCAACGGCTGGTGCGGGAGAACGTCGAGTGGACCAGCCGTGGATTGCGGCAGGTCCTGGTGACCGTTCACTACCCGGTTCATCACCTGGATTTTGAGACGTTTATGCCCGCGATCCCCCGGTTTGCCGGGACGCGGCCGTATCAGGCGATCCCGACCCAATGGTCGAATTATATCGAGGCACAGGATGGCGATTTACGTCAGGAAGCCTTTCTGGCGACGGAGAGCGCGGACCCGCGCGAGGCCTTCGCGGTCTCACTCTTGGCGTCGGTCGGCGCCGCCGGGAGCATCTGCGTGTACTCTCAGTATGAGCAGGCCATCCTTGAGGGGCTGGCCGTGGCGTTGCCGCATCTCAAGGCGGAGCTTCTCCGGGTAATCGATCGCCTGTGGGATCTCTTGCCGATCATCAGAGCCCACTACTACCATCCCCGGTTCGATGGCTCCTATTCCATCAAGCAGGTGGCGCCGGCCTTGGCGCCGTCGCTGGACTATAGGGATCTGGAGATTCAAGAAGGGGGCGTGGCGGCCCGAGAATTCACGCGGATGGTCTTTGAAGCGACCGACTGGGTGGAGCGGGACCGCATCAGGCAGGCCTTGCTGGAATACTGCGCGAGAGATACGCTCGCGATGGTGGAGATTCGTCGCGCCCTCTGGCGGAAATGCGCGGGCTAGCAAGGAGCGGCGGTCAGTGTCCTGCCGGTGAGTCGGCTTCCGTCAGGGCCTGATAGGCCTGCCGGACGGAACGAACCGGCGAGACCTGGATGAGAAACGGCGTGGTCCAATCCTGGTCGGCGATATCCGGCTCTTCCGGGATAAGAATGCGCCGCATGTGCGCCTGCATGGCGGCGACCACTTTCAGGGAAACCCCTCCGACCGGCCCGATGTGTCCATCCGGCGTCACAACGCCGGTCATGACATGGTCGGGCAAGACGGCATCGCCCTTCGACATGGCCACGGCGCTCAAGGCCACCATGGCCGACAAACTCTCACCGTACACCGTCATGCCCGGATAGGGCACCGAGAGGACAATCGTCCAGGAATCGGGGGATAGTCCCAGCGCATGGGTCGACCGTCGAATCGCTTGCTCGATGGCGGTTTGCGCGAGGTGTGAAAATCTGCCGGGCCCCGATCGGAAGTGGAGCGCCAGTCCGTCGTGATCCTTGCGCGCGCCGAAGGCCATGAGCACATGGGCGACCGATCCGGTCGGCGCGGCGCCACGATCTTGCGTCAGGCCGAGTATCGGAATGATTTGTTGCTGGTCGGTTCCGTCGGGGAGGGCCCAGGCGGGGGAGGCCGTGAGCGTTCCTAGGAGCGCCAGCCATCCAATCCCGGTCAGGATGAGCCGGCGTCTCGACTGCCTGCTGCTGGGTTGGCACAGGGCCACTGAGCCCCTCCGTGTCCTTGCACCTGCTCCGGGACGGGGAGAGCATGGAGAGGCTCTCTTCCGTCACTCCCTGTGTATCGGAGGGGTGGGACGCGGGCTGAAGGCTGTATGGAGGCAGGAGAACCGGCGGTCAGGCGCTGAACAGATGCGCGGGCACCTTCGCGACGAGTTTCTTGATGGGCGCGGGGGCCGAGGGGGCGATCAGCGTCATGTGGGCATCCTGGGGGAAAAAGACCGCAAACCGACCGGGTTGCAGGGGAAAGGTCGCCGACGAGTCGGCAGGAGGGGTATAGAACCTCACGTCTCGATCGGGATCATAGTCTGTGATGGCCGTGAGAGACGGCGCCGGCCACACCGAGATGAGTTCGTCTCCCGAAAGAACCACTTGAACATCGACCGAGGCGCGGTGGCTTTCAAGCTGGCAGGAGGATTGCGGCTTGGTCTGCATCGAGAAGACCCGCGCGACAATCCCGTGGGGCGGGAGGAGATGCTCTCCGTCCGGCAAGTGAACGGAGGCGTTCCGGATAAACGCCATGAGGTCTCGCCACCACGCATGCGAGAAGTACCACCGCGCATTGTCGAGCGCGTCGAGGATCATGGTAGGAAGATTTCAGAAAGCAGAACAAAGATCTGGCTTGCCAGAGCCTTCTGGTAGCAAATGGCCGTCCAGCCCCGCTCTTCAAGCGCTCTTCTCTAACTTCGGCTTGCCAG
>SWDL01000360.1 GCA_005116795.1 Nitrospira sp.
CCAGCCCTTCGCTCTGTTTGATCTTGGCCTCGATGGCGGGGAGTTCAGCCTTCTCATCGTGAATGAGCGCATCGAGTTCACGTTCGGCCACCTGGATTTCAGCCTCCATCCGGATGCGGGTGCGGTCCAGGTCCAGTTGCATGGCCTTAATTTTGTTCAACTGATCGTCGGAGAGCCCGATCTCTTTGGAATGTTTCTGAAGATGGCGGAGGAAGTGTCCGGTGGTGGCGTGATGGCTCCCCTTTCCCATCATCCCGTGCATGCCGGCGCCGCCCTGCCCGTACTCGCCGCTTCCGTATCCCCTCCCATGTCCCTTCTCCTCGTCGGCCCACGCGAACGTGGCGCCCACTGACATTGCCAGAAACAGGACCATGATGCTGCTCAGACATGTCCGATTCATGCGTACCTCCTTGTTGGTGTCGTGCGTTGACGGTGTCTTTACTAGTTTGCCAGACGAATGGCTGCGGCGCAACCGGCTTCGAGGCTCGATGAGGGGGACTCGCTCGCGCTATTGTCCTGCCTTTCGAATGAGATCGCCCCGGGGGTCCGGTCGAGCGGCCTTGGCCATCTCTTCGTACTGTCGGCGCTCGTCTTCGGAGAGCGGTGAGGGCAGGATGATCTGCAGGACGAAGTAGAGATCACCGCGAGTCCCGCCGTCGGCCGGCAGGCCTTTCCCTTTGATCCGGAGTTTGTTGCCGGACTGACTGCCCGCCGGCACCCGGACCTTGATCGGATCGCCGAGCGTCGGCGCGGTGACTTCTGCTCCTAAGGCGGCCTCCCACGGCCACACCGGGAGGGTCGCATCGAGGTCTGCGCCCTCTCGCGCGAAGACGGGATGTTTGGCCACTTCCACATTGAGAAACAGGTCGCCTCGACGACCGCCGTTGGGAGCGGGTGCGCCCTTCCCGGGCACCCGAATGCGTTTCCCGTCCTGGATGCCGGCGGGGATTTTGACGTCGATCATGCGGGTGTCCGGTGTGCGTCCGGCGCCGGCGCATTCGGGACAGGGGCGGCGAGAGACGCGCCCCGTGCCCTGACAGCTCCGGCAGGGAACCGGTTCCGTCAACTGAATGCGCTGGGTCACGCCCGAGATGACTTCGCGAAGGCTGAGGCGAACGCTGGTGATGAGGTCCTCTCCGCGCGCTCCCGAGCCCTCGCTCCCGGGGCCGCCTCCGCGACGACGACCTCCGCCGAAGAACGATTCGAAAATGTCGCTGAAGTCCGCCCCGGCCCCGGCCTGCCCCCCCTGGGGCCACTGGGCGTCCCCGACGCCTGCGCCACGACTCTGCTGTTGTGCACGCTCGTAGGCCTCGGCCTGTTCCCATTGGTGGCCGTAGCGATCGTACTTTTTTCGGCTCTCAGGATCGCTCAGGACCTCGTAGGCCTCGTTCAGTCCTTTGAATTTGTTTTCCATTTCGCCCTTGCGGGCGCCCGCGTGCAGATCGGGGTGAAACTGGCGGGCCAAACGGCGGAAGGCCTTCTTGATGTCGTCGGGCGTGGCGCTTCGGCTCACCCCGAGCAGGTCATAGTAGTCGCGTTGGGCAGTCGCCATGTTCTAGAGAATTGGGTGGTTGAGTGATTGCGTGATCGGGTAATTGTCTCAATGGGAGATTGACCACGAGAGGGTCAACCGCGCCCGCCGCCGATTTGCAACATTCCAAGATGACTCAATCACGCCACGACCCAATGGTACAATGACTCAATGGTGCAATGATCACCGCTTCACGTGGTCAGCTTACGGGGTCGGGGTGGGTCTTTGCAAGGAGAAGCGGGAAACGAAAAAAAGGAGCATAGGCGATCGGCTCTCGGCTATCTCTTGGCCGTGGCGCGGGCCATCATCTTACAGTAGCCGCAGACCTCGGCGGTCGTCGGCTGACCACAGGTCGTGCAGGGATGGAGCACAGCCTGGTCCTTCTCGGCCATGGAGGTCGAGGCGGGTGTGGTGCGGGCCTGCTGTTCGAGGAACCCCCAATAAAAGCGTTGCTTCGTGCCGGGGGATTCGATCTCGAGTCGATTGAGGACCTCTTTGTAGAGCAACATCTTGGCCCCCTTCGACATCGGACATTCTTCGACGATGTAGTCGATCCGATTCAGGACGGCATAGGCGGCCATTTCGCGCTCGGACAACCGGTAGAGCGGCTTGACCTTCTTCGCAAAGCCTTCGACCGACGCGGGCAGCGAGGGGCCCTGTTTGTCGAGATATTCCTGCTGCCAGTTCAGCACGTTACCGAGGAGGCGGGCCGCTTAATCGTCAAGGTTGTGGCCGGTCGCCATGACGTCGTACTCATTCTCAACCGCGGCACGATTGAATTGATACCGCTTGATGGTCCCGCAGGCCGAGCAGGTCGGCCGGTGGACGAGGTGAGCCAGGTCTTGAATCCCGGCGCCTTCCTGCTCCGTGACCGTATGCACCGTGAGCCTGGCGCCCAGCGGGCCGGCCACAGCTTCCGCAAACTGCTCGACTTTTGATCGGGAACCGGCCGAGTAGCCGGGAATGCCGAGGTCGACATAGAGAGCGTCGGCCCGGTATCCCATGTGCAAGAGGATCTGCCAGAGTGCCAGGCTGTCCTTGCCGCCGGACACGGCGACCAGAATGCGGTCCTGGGGCGAGAACATGCGCTCCGACTTGATCGCCCGCGCGACCTGCTGGTGCACGAACTCCGTGAAGCAGACCTTGCAGAAGGCTGAATTGTGACGAGGCAGGTCGATGACGGCTTTTGTTTTGCACTTCGTGCAGTTCATGGCATTAGGCTAGATCCATCGTCATTGGTCAAGGGTCAATCGAGTCTCTCTTCACCGGACGACTGATGACCAATGACCGTTGACTTGCTTCAAACCGCTCCTCCAGAGATCACCGGACGGACTTCCACCACG
>SWDL01000361.1 GCA_005116795.1 Nitrospira sp.
GCCTTCGGCGATAGTCTCACGGCCGGTCTGGGTGTCTCGCCTGAAGCATCCTATCCGGCTCAGCTTCAGCGTCGATTGGAGGATGCCGGATATCGCTATCGCGTGTTGAACGCCGGGGTCAGCGGAGATACATCAGCCGGGGGAGTCCGTCGCCTGGAGTGGGTGCTCAAATCCCATCCGCAGATTGTGATCATCGAGTTCGGGGGGAACGACGGGTTGCGCGGCCTCGATGTCCGACACACCCGCGCCAACCTCGATCAGATGGTGACCCGCTTCTTGCGTGAGGGGGTGACGGTCATCTTGGCCGGCATGCAACTGCCGCCGAACTATGGGAAGGACTACACCACGGAGTTTGCGCGTCTGTATGGAGAGTTGGCGCGCAGGCATCACGTGACGCTGATGCCGTTCTTCCTGGAGGGAGTTGCAGCCCGCCCGGCGCTCAATCAGGCCGACGAGATCCATCCGACCGAAGCCGGCTATCGCATCATCACGGAAACGGTGATGAAATATCTCGGCCCTCTCGTGGCGGCTGAATCCCGCGGGGCCTCACATCGCGCGGCAGGCGAAAAAAGCTGACGCCGGTGGACGGATTCAGAGGGCTGAGGGGAGAAGGAAAAATTAGGACTTCTTGAAGAAGGTATCGTACACGCCATAGATCAGGATCAACGCGATCAGCGTGTAATACATCCCCGCGATCCCGCTGTAGTCAGCCGGCTTTCCCGCTTCCACGTTGGCAAGCGCCGGCGCAGAGCTGAGCCACACCGACCCCATCCCCGTGACGATTCCTGTCGTCATTCTGCTCATGACCGTTCCTCCTCTGCGGCTTCCATCGGCCGGAAGACTCATCCGGCGACGCAGCGGTTGGATTGTACTCGAAACCCCAAAAATGATGCAAGTGCGAAAGAGATGGCTGGACGCGTCCAGCCACAGTAGAATCAGACCGATCGGTCGAAGGACATCGAATCGGGAGAGAGACATGCAGCAATGGATTGGAGTCTGGTTTCAATGGGTCCATGATTGGGGCTACCCCGGGATTGTGATCCTCATGGCGATGGAAAGCTCCATTGTTCCCATCCCCAGCGAGGTCATCATTCCCCCGGCTGCCTATTGGGCCGCGCAGGGCCGGTTGAGTTTCTGGGGGGTGGTGGTCGCCGGCACCGTGGGCAGCTATCTCGGCGCGGCCGCAACCTATTGGGTGGCCCGATGGGTCGGCCGTCCGCTGCTCATACGGTACGGCACGTATGTCTTCTGTCCCGAAGGCAAGGTCTTGCGGGCGGAGCGCTGGCTTGCCCGCTATGAGGCCGGCGGGGTGTTCTTTGCCCGGCTGGTCCGGGTCGTGCGTCATCTCATCGGCATTCCCGCGGGCCTCGTGCGCATGCCCTTCGGGGTCTATAGCCTTATGACCGTGATTGGAGCCGGATTATGGTGTTGGGTGCTTGCCTGGTTTGGCGGAAAGTTGCTCGGCGATCGGCCCGAGCTGATTACCGATCCGTCCCTGCTCGTCCAGGTCCTCCGTGAACGGTCATGGCTGGTCGGGGGATTCGCCCTCCTGCTCTGCCTCTTGTACGCCCTCGTCATCACACTCACCGCGAAATCCGAGACGGCCGGCCAACCGTAAGTCCTTACTGATTCCAAGACTTCACATCGCACGGCGCGTCGTCCGTGTGGATTCACCGGCAGGTGAGCACAAGCGGCTGTCCTTGTCCCAAGAACAGAGATAGGAATTGAAAAAGATCTACAATCTCTTTGCCATGATGGTTGTAAGCACAGCGGGATGTTCACCCGTGTGGTCGGAAAGGACTGGATACCCGCTTGCGCGGGTATGACGGTTCTATGCAAGTCCTGAGGGCTCTTTTTCGTCGTTCCCGCAAAAGCGGGAATCCAGGAGATGCGTCTATCTCTGTTCTTGGGACTTGGCCGGCTGGTTGATGACCGAACACGAGGAGGAAGGCCGATTGCGCAATGCGCCTACCGGCAGCGGCGCGGCGATCCCTGTGGGCCCACCGGAGTCAGCCAGACGTAATCCGCGATGCCCTCGTTGATCAGTTCCGACACCTCGCCGGGCCGATCAGGGTCGTAGGAGGTCAAGTAGACCGTCATCTGTCGTCCTATCCCCTGTTGTCGCCGCATGACCCGCTTGGGAATCGGAAGTTGGTACTGAATATGTCCGCCCCCGGTGTAGCTGACCACCGGGCCGGCGCGGCGATTGGGCTGCCCTGAATTCTGCTGTCCTGAGATGAGGCGGAGGGTGTCGGTGATCGTTTTGGCCATCCCCTCGTCTCGAAACATAGACGCCTCATACATGCGTTGGTACGCGTCGTCTGAGAGCCCGCCATGGCATTGCCTCACTTGATGGACAATCACCGCTCGATAGGCCGGATCGTCGACATAGCTTTGATTCCACATCCCCCACCGGCCCATTTCAGGGATATGAAGAGCCTGTGAAAGCCCCTGCATGGCGACCTGCCGAACCAGGGCCAGCGGTGGGTTCAGCGCGGCGACGCCCAGGGTGTGGGAGCGGGCAAACGCAATCAACGGCTCATAGTCCGAAAAGTCCCCGCCCCAATTGTCATTCCAATGGGCGTCCTTGAGAAACTGTTCCCGCGGGGTGTCTTCCCGCGACAGATACTGACTCAACCCCACCTGGCCGTCCCAGCCAAACATCTCCAGAGCCAGGACCGGCTGTCGGTCACGATCGAGCAAGCCATCGAGGACGCGTACCGCCGCCTGGATGTGGGCCGCATTCCGATGCTCTTCGCCGAGATAAATCACATCCTGCGTGGAGGCGGATACCATCCAATCGGGGAAGGACACCGGCTCGCCGGTCTTGGTGTCGATGATGTGCCCGACGGCGTACGGACGGAGCGTCACTGGGCTGGGATGGAGGCGCGGTGCGTCAGACCCGGCGGCGCAGGCGGTGTTGATCAGAGTCACGCCTGCCATGGCCATCGTGAGCATCCGGGCCCAGGGCCGGCGAAGGGGGAAGCCTGTCGGGAGTCGCGTACGCATCCTTAGTGAGGTGAGGATCTACCACAGCCGACGCGACAGGGCAAGTCGCTCACCTTCCGCTTCCTCTTTTCCTTCTCGAGAGGTGTGCAGAGAACAGGCCGCCTCGGCTTGGTCTCCGAGCCGGCCTGTGTTGTTGGTGGACCCTCTTGCAGCGGGTTCGAACCTTTTTCGAGTCGCAAGGCCCTTGATCGTCGCAGTCCCACCGATTGAGCGCCTGTCAGCCCCTTGCGAGCGCCTATTTTGGTTGAGTCGGACTTGAGGTAGCAAGGGGGTGTGCAGGCGCACTCTGCCTCGGTCACTCCCCTTGCATGGGCTCTCAGGGTCTCTGTCCCCAGGCTCCAGCCCCCAAAGGTCTTCCGCTTCCTGCGGGCAGAGCCCCTCTGGAGCCGCAAGGCTCGTGCCCTCGGCTTTCGGGTCGCGGGCTCGGCTCCCCAGACCTGAAGCGCTGCCCCCTGTGTCAGCCCCGTCCGTCTTGAATTTCCGGTGTCGGCGCGCGCAGGATGACGGAAACCGAAGGTTGAGCCCCGAGCACGCCGACAGTTCAGAACTTCCATTTCTCTTTCCGCATCAGGCCGAGAAGATTGATGCAAGGAACGCCAAGATCACGGCAGACATCGGGGATGTAATGGTTCTTCTTGGGATTTCGCTTTTCATGAGCAGAGGTCTCTTGCGAGATAACGATGCCGCTTCGGAGTTTTGCAAATGCGATCACGTAGGCGTCAGCCGATTGATAGGGACTCTTGACATCCAGTAAG
>SWDL01000362.1 GCA_005116795.1 Nitrospira sp.
CCGAAGCTCCTGGAAAATCTTCCAGGTCTTCAACAGCTCGATGGCTTTTTGGAGCTGCGGATCATCCTCGGTCGACTCGCCGCCTTCTCCGCCGGCTGCACCAGGCGCTTTCGACGCGCCGTCATCGTTCGGTTTGGCCGGGGGCGCTCCACTCTCAGGGACCTTGGGTGGTTTGCCGTCTGCGTCCTTCTCCCCAGCCTTCGCCGCCGGCGCGGCCTTCGCCTTCACCACGATGTCGGGCGTGATGCCGGTGGATTGAATCGAGCGTCCCTTCGGCGTGTAGTATTTGGCCGTCGTCAGCCGCAACCCGGATCCGTCCTGGAGCGGAAGAATCGTCTGCACGGAACCCTTGCCGAACGTTTGATTGCCGATGACGACCGCGCGCCCCCAATCTTGGAGGGCCCCGGCCACGATCTCCGATGCGCTGGCGGACCCTTCGTTGACCAGAACGATCATGGGATAGTCCTCCGGCTGATCCTTGACGCGCGAGACATACTCGTCTTTGCGTCCATCCCGACTCTTCACATAGACGATCAGTTTGCCGGGCGAGACAAACTGTTCGGACACCTCCACCGCCGTCGTCAGCAGCCCCCCAGGATTGTTGCGCAGATCCAGGATCGTCGATTGCGCCTTCTGATCCCTCAATTGCTTGAGCGCTTTGGCGAGGTCCTTGCCGCTTTGTTCCTGGAACTGCGTCAGCCGGACATAGGCAATGTTGCCCTCGATCATCCGGCTCTTCACGCTCTCGATCTTGATGGTGTCGCGCAGGAGCGTAAAGACCATCGGGTCGGCGACGCCTTCGCGCTGAACCGTGAGTACGACCTTCGTCCCCCGCGGCCCGCGCATGCGCTGCACGGCATCCATGAGGGTCAGATCCTTGGTCGTCTCCTCATTCACCTTGATGATAAAGTCGCCGGCCTTGATCCCCGCCTTGTGCGCCGGCGTCCCTTCGATCGGGGCGATGACCGCCAACCGGTTATCCTTGATCCCGATCTGGATCCCGACGCCGCCGAACTCCCCCTTGGTCTCGACCTGAATCTCCTTATACATCTCCGGCGTCATGTAGGCAGAGTGCGGATCCAGCGTCGCCAGCATCCCGCGGATGGCCCCCTGGACCAGTTCCTTGACCTTGGCCTCCTCCACGTAATGCTTCTGGATCTGGGTGAGGACTTCCGAGAACGTCTTCAGTTCCTCATAGGTTTCGGACGCATGCCCGGTCCGCTCCCAGCCCTTGCCGACCACGATCCCAACCACCAGGGTCAGGGCCATGAGCGGCCCCATCACCAACCAACGCCGTTGCCCGTTCTGTTCCATGATGTGCGTATCCTTTCCTTCCCGTCTCAACCGCGTCTGGCCAACCAGGCCAATGGATCCACCGGCTCTGCGCCGTCGCGGAGTTCGAAGTAGAGCGTACTCTCCCCTGTCATGCCGGTATCGCCGGCCTCGCCGATGATCTGTCCCGCACGCGCCTGCTCGCTGACCTTCACCAGGAGCTTCGAGGCATGCGCGTATAAGGAGAAAAACCCGTTGGAATGATCAAGAATCAGCACCAGCCCATACCCCTTCAGCCAATCGGCATAGACCACGGTCCCATCCGCGACCGACCGGATCGCCGACCCCTCGGCGGTCCGGATTTCAATCCCCTTGTGCTGCACATAGGTGTCGAACGTGGGATGCCGATGCCGTCCGAAATAGGATACCACTTCTCCGTCCACGGGCCACTGGAAAACCCCTTTCAACGGCGGGATGGGCCGAATGTCCTTTCGAGGCCCGGCCAAGGCGGCATGCTTCCGTCCCTCCAATTCCTTGAGCAGGGCATCGACCCGGCCCGCCGATCGCTGCAGGTCCTCCAACGCCCGGTCATAGGCGTCCTTCTCATGAACGATCTTGGCCAGGATCACCCGCTTGTCGTGCTTGAGGCCCTTCATCTCGGCCAACTGACGCTCGGTCTGCTCCTTCGTCGCCACCACCTCACGGCGGGCGACCTCCAACTGCTGCTCCGTCGTCTCGAGCGCCCCCACATCGGCGCGGTAGGCCTCGATCAGATCATATTCCCGCCTGGACGCCACCGATAAATACTTCGCCCGGCGTTGAAATTCAGGATAACTGTTGGATGCCAGAACGGCCCGCAAGGAGGCGTGTCGACCCTCCATGTATTGTACACGCACACGGGCCAGAATGGACCCCCGCCGCTGCTGAATCCTCTCGCGCAAGGTTGTCAGGTGGTCGGTAATGTCGGCCAGCGCCTTGTCCTTCTGCTTCAGATTCTTGGTGATGGCGGCATAGTCGGATCGGCTGCGGTGCAAGCGGTTATCCAGATCATGGATGACCTGGACCACCGATTCCTTCTGCTGCTCCACCGCCTTCGCCTGATGTTGCTTCTCCTTGATCTCTTTCTTGAGCTTTTCCAGCGTGCGCCGCTCACGGTCGATGTTCTGAGAGGTGGGATCATGCCGATCCTTCGCGGCCCAGGCCGGCTGATTCAACGGCCAGGCCAGGATGAGCCACCCCATGAGCATCAGCAGGCTTGGACTCACAGTTTGCCCTTCTCGAATCCAATGAGGGAGAGCAGACTCCCCGTACACCCGACCAGCAGGCCGGCCAGCACCAGCATCAGCGAGACCTTCGTCGGGAAGAAACTCATGGCCATCTCGAACCCCAGCGCTTGCCCCGGCTGGTCCAAGCGCATCTTCATAAATTCGAATCCGCTCTTCAGCAATGCCAGGGAGAGCGCAGCCCCCACCAGACCGAACAGGGCTCCCTCCAGAACGTACGGCACGTTGACAAACGCCTGCGTGGCGCCGATCAGCCGCATGATCTCAAGCTCCTCTTGGCGCGCGAGCAAGGTCAGCCGAATGGTATTCGCGATGATCGTGATCGACGCGACGGCCAGGATGGTCCCGACGGCCAGGGCGACGACCTCGAGATAAAACAGCATTCGCGCCAGATTCTCGATCCAGTCGCGACTATATTGCACCTGCGCCACCCCTGGAGTCAGGCGCGCGCGTTCCGCCCATCGCATGACCGCCTCCGAGGAGCGGTATTCAGGCGCAAGGGTGACCTCAAAGGACGCGGGCAAGGGATTGTCGCCCAACCCCTTGAGCAGATCGTGATCGGATGGAAACGCGCGCATAAACTCCGTCAGCGCCTTCTCCTTGGACACGTAGGTAAGCGCGGCCACTTCACGATCGGCTCTCAAGCGTCGCTCCACCTCTATGACTCCCTGCGCGGGAAGCATGTCCTGGAGGTACACCATGGCTTTCAGCTCGTCCTGCAACGAGCCCACCACCGTCTTGAGATTGAGATAGAGCAGGAGGAACACCCCAAAACAGGCCAGCGTGAAGGCGGTCGTGCCGATGGCCAAGACCGTGGTCGTCCTGTTCAGCCGAACGTTTCCCACGGCTTCCTGCCACACGTACCGCAGACGATTCATCGCCGCCCGCCTTCGTCGGTCTCGAGTTTCCCCTGCGTCAACGTCATCACGCGGCAGGAGAGCCGCGCCGCAACGTGGGGGTCATGGCTCGCCATCACCACCGTGGTGCCTCGCGCATGAATCGCCTTGAAGACGTCGAGGATGTCGGCAGCCAACTCGGGGTCCAGATTGCCCGTCGGCTCGTCGGCGATCAATAACACCGGGCTGTTGACGATGGCCCGCGCGATACAGGCGCGTTGCTGCTCACCGGCGGAGAGCGTCGCCGGCCGGCTGTCCCGCTTCAC
>SWDL01000363.1 GCA_005116795.1 Nitrospira sp.
CAGCGCCGCACGGTCGGCAATCGAACCTCACGAGCAGGACACCCACAAGGACGAGTGGGTCGTGCTGATTGACATGACTCGCGACGTCCTCGAGTGGATGCTCGAGCACGTACCCGCAGAGGCGACGAGAGTGATCGATCAATGGCTGAACTCCGAGCCGCTAATTCTGCAACGGCTCGCAATCCACGGGTTGAGAGCGGACCCACTTCGCGGCGCCGGCGAAGTGCTGACCCTCGTTTGCGAGCGCCACTGGACTCTCCTTCCTTCCTTAGGATGTCCCCCCCAGGGGGCCGTCCCATCCCGTGGGACCCTCTGGTGGTCAGTCAGGCAGGTCCAACGTCCCGGCGTCAAGCACCTGCGTATGGGCAATTTCGTCCCCGAGTCGGAGGCCTTGATCATTCCCGAGGATCAACAATGCCTCGAAGGCGATGACGCCACCGGCCAAGAACCACCCGACATAGGGAATCGAATACAACACATAGGCGAACGCCAGCGGGAGATTCCGTACAATGGACTCGCGAAACCCCGACGCGTCCCTCGTCCGTGGGCTGACCGTCTGCAACCCGATCAGCCGCTTGCCCACACTGCGCCCGCCCGAAAACCCGTCTGCAATCAGGAGATACGTCAGCCCACCGAGCCATCCGACCGGCGGCACAAGCTTGGCGACGGCGGCCACCAAGAGCCCATCCACGAGCCTCGCGATCATCCGGTTCAGAATGTGGGCCCTGGGATAGACACCCAGGACGAGCGGACTCGAACTGGGCTGCTCCCCTGTCAAGCGTCCTCCCGATCAACCGATGCTCAGTATAACAAAAAGCGTGCCATCCGACAAACGAATGATTTTTTTCCATCACTCCCTTGCCTTCAGGGTCTGCCTCGATTAAAATCCCGCCCAACAGGACGACGCGCCACATGATCAAAATTCTTCGGATCGCCCACCACAAGTACCCCTGGATTCTGATCTCCGTGATGGGGGTCATCATGATCACCTTCGTGGTCGGCATGGGCTGGTGGGGATTCACCGAGCAGCGGGATGATGCGGTCGCGAATGTCGGCGCCTTGAAAGTGTCTCGTGAAGAGTACGAGCGGGCCTACAAGAATTTTTACCAGATATATCGCGACAAGGTGAAGGGCGAGTTCAAGGATGAGCAGTTGAAAGAATTCGTCCTCGAAGGGTTGATCGAGGGCAAGCTCTGGCAGATCGCGGCCAAGGATCTCGGACTCTCGATCAGTCCCGAGGAACTGCGCGATGACATCTTGACCCGCCCCGACTTTCAGCGGAACGGCACATTCGATCCGGATCTCTATCGACGCCTGCTGGCCGCCAATAGGCTGACGCCGGCGCTCTTCGAATCCATGCACATCCACGAACTCCTTCGCGACAAAGCGCTGTTGACGATCCGCGACTCGGTCGCCTTGACTCCGACGGAAGTCAACGACGTCAACGCGGTGCTGGCACACCAGCCCAGCGGCCAGCCGGCGCAGGCGGCGCTCGCGACGGATCGCCTCATGCAGGATGTCCTCCTGCAGAAGCAGCAGCGGGCACTCGCCGCCTTCAAGGAATCCCTCAAGGTTTCCATCTCCGTCAAAATTCACAAAGAGCTGATGTAGGAAGACGTGATCACAGGATCAGCATCGCATCGCCGTAACTGTAGAAGCGATAGTGGTCGCGCACGGCTTCCGCGTAGAGATCCCGCAGCCGGTCCAGCCCGATGAAAGCCGCCACCAGCATGACGAGAGTGGTGCGTGGCAGGTGAAAGTTCGTCAGTATCGCATCGATGACCCTGAATGTGTATCCGGGCGTAATGTAGAGGCTGGTCTCCCCGCTCGTCGGCCTCAGACTGCCGTCTGCCGAGACCGCCGATTCCAACGTACGCACCACGGTCGTCCCGATCCCGATCACCCGCCCGCCGGCCGATTTCGTGTGGGCGATGGCCCGGACCGTATCCTCCGGAATTGTGAACCATTCCGGCAACATTCGATGGTCCTCAATCTGCGTGGTTCGGACCGGCAGA
>SWDL01000139.1 GCA_005116795.1 Nitrospira sp.
GTCCCCTTTAATTCCATTCTTGCGTATCGGAGGACTGGAACGTCTTGATCACAGGCGTTGATAGTAACGCGGTGCGTGTCAACGTCAACTCGCACCCGTCTTGTGTCCGTTGAGCCCTTCGCCTCCGCCGAACGAAGCTCCCCTCGACTGCACACGGCAATGTAAGAACCTGCCGGATCGGCACTTCGCCTCAGTCGAGACGCTGGTTCGGCGGTACTATCGTCAGGACGGACCAGCTTCACTCTGGATGAGAAAAGGTTGCTGACACCTTTCGCAATTCCTTTACCGGACAGGCGGACGGGACAATCCGGCCCGGTGATGGCGGTGAGACGCATGAAAATGGGGACAGGCACCCGCCGAAGCCAAGAAGGCGGGAGCCAGTCCCCATTTTCGGAATCTGACGGTCGGCCCTACTCGTGCCGGAACCAGCGGGTGACGCGCAGGTCGTCGCCGGCTTGCGTGGCGACGTAGGCGAGCGGCGTCACGTGCATCTGCCGGCCAGACTCCAGTCCGATCACGGCTGATCGGCCCAGGCCTATCCCTCCGTAGTCGGCCGGCAGAATCGCCGCTTCTTCGACCTTGGCGGTGATCGGTCCGATGGACCGCGGGCGCACTTCCACGGCCCTCAGAGCCTGTTCAATATCGGGGCGAGGCCCCGGAGAGGCCAGGACGTACAGGGTCTCAACCCCACGGACCTCATCGAGGGTCCCCCACTCGTTCCCCTCGGGAATCGTATAGTCCCGATTCGGAACGACGGGCGGCTTCTCACTGCCTGGTGCCGGTGTGAAGAGGTCTTTGACGAACCCTGACCCATCAATGGCCACAACGTAGACGTAACAAGGGGCATCGGTCCGAAACAGAATCTTGATTGTGTCGCCTGCGGCCGGGTTGCCGCGCCCGTCCCTCAGCACCTCTCCGTCGGCGATGGGTGCGACGGTGTGGCCTTGCTCCGCCGGCGTCGCTCGCAGCACCAGCACCTCCAACTGAAGCGGGAGCCCGCGCGGCACAATATCCGGTGGAAGCCCTGCCTGAGCCGGCCCTCCCGCCATCGGCGGCGGCGCCTCCGCCATCCCCTGCATCCCACTGACCTCCTGACCTGTCGGCGACACACCGACGGGGCGATGGGGATCCGCCATGGGGGGATATCCTTGGGCTGAAGGATCAAGCGGGCTCGTTCCACTCGGCGGCGGAGATGACAGCAGAGTCTGGGGTGAAGGCGGAGGCCCCACCGGTCCGCTCGGCATGGGTCCGCCCGCCCATCCTGGCTGCGGGTAGCCTCCGGTCGGCGGCGTGAAGGCACTCGGCGGATAGGGCCCCCCCTGCAGGACGGGCCCCATCGGCGGCGGAGGCGGTGGCGGTGGACGCCTTGCCGGATAGGGCGTGTTGACCCACTGCCGCGACATCGACATCAGCAACTGATTCACATCCTCCCTGTACCGTCGTCCGTGATTGGCATTCGACGTGATCAACGTATTCCGGCCGAACTCTAGGAGCGAGGGAAGGACGGTGGATGCCGCACAAGACGTGACGAGAAGCCCGCTGAGCCCCACCACCACCCATCCACACGTCCACGAAGGCTGTAGGATGGAGGACCGACCTCGGTTGATTGCGCTGGTCATGGATCGCCCCCCGCCTGACTATTCGCCTCGGCCCTCCGTGGGCCGTCTGACACCGCATTATTCAGTACGCCGTCCGTCGTCGTCACTTTCTCTGTGTGGCCGATTCCCATGATGCCCCCACCACACGCGCACAGGCGGCGGCACGACTCACGGTCGAGGCAGGTAGCTCACCGTGTAGTCGGCGCCGCGGACTTCGGCGTGGACGATCTGGAGCTGGGCGGGGCTCGCGGGATTGATGCCGGCGTGGGTCAGCAGCTCGGCGCGCAGATACGGCCACACGGCCTGATCGAACTGGGTGCGCGCATTCGGATGCTGAAGGCTGTCGCGCAGGCCGTTTTCGATGGCCGGCTTCAGTTGTTTGATGTAGTCCTTGGCGGCGGCGCACACGTTGACCGGGAAGATCAGGTCGAACCAGGCGCGGCATTTCTCCGGCTCCTTGAGCTCCGCGTTGAACACGACCCACACCGATTGGTACGTGGGCAGACCGCGCGGGTCCGTGATCGGCTTGAAATAGATGTCGATCGTGGCTTTCTCCGAGACCACGTCGGGAATCGCACCATCACCTTCGTTGGAATAGTCCTTGTAAAATCCCTTGAACTGGAGAGATGGGAAGGTGTACTGCAGTCGCAGTTCACCGCCTTCGCTCGTGGCCGTGGGAGGGTTCGAGAGACCGGAGACGTGGACCAGCACCTTGTTGCCGTTGGCCACGTCGGCCAGGTGTCGTTCAAGCCTGATGTGGCCCGCGAGTCCCCGTCCGATGACGAACTCTGAGTCGAGCGGCCCACGCAGATTCCCGAGCTGCACGAACGACTTGGAGAAGTCGCCGCCCACAATGGCCGCAAAGGGCAACACGCGACTGAACGGCTGGGGTTGCGCCGGCATCGCGGGGATTAGGGCCGGCTGTCGTGGCGGCGGAGCCGGCGCCTGCGCGGCAGGATTCGCGGGAGCGGATTGTTGGGGCGATTGAGCCGGAGATGACTGCCGCGGTGGAAAGACCTGGGCGAGCGGACCGACGGCATTCGCACGACCCGCACCACAGACCATCACACTCACCTGGAGCAGGAGAGTGACAATGAACAGATGGCTGACGGCTGATCGCTGATCGCTCATGGCTTGGATCCTATTCATGTTTGAACCACCTTGTGACACGTACGTCGTCCCCCGGTTGCGCCGCTCGATACGTCGTCGGGGTCACCTGTGCTTCCTGGCCGGTTTCGAGCTTGACCGGTGTGGGCTGACCGGCCTGCGTGGCGCCGAATCCGGACGGCAGAATCGGCGGCTCCTGTATTCGTGCCGTGGGTGTCCCCGCCGGACGCTCGTGGCTGCCGATCTTGGCGATCGCTTCCTCGATGTCCGGGCGCGGACCCGGTGAGGCAATCACATACATGGTTTCGATGCCGCCAACCTGGTCGGGACTAAACCAATTCTGACCTTCAGGAAAGGCATACTCCTGATCCGGCTTCACCGGATTGTGCAGCCCCGCCGATGTGTTGGGATAGAGCCCCTGCGCCCAGCCTGATCCATCAATGGCGATAATGTAGATGTAGCTCTCCGCGTTGGCCCGAATCACGACTTTGAACTTGTCCCCGACTTGCGGATCGCCGTGCCCGCCTTTGAGCGTGTCGCCGTCTTGCATGATGGCGACTTGCTTGCCACTCGCCGTCGTTACTTGGCGGAGCAGCGCCACGTCCAATTCCAGCCCGGTGATCCCGCGTGGCATGACCATCCCGGGATAAGCAGTGCCAGGATAGCCAACGGACGGGGGATAGGGCGAGGGGTTTCCTCCGTACCCAGGTGAGCCACCCGGGTAGCCCGGCTGATTCGGTGGATATCCGGGAGCCGGCAAGCCCCCATAGGGTGAGCCTTGTGGCATTGAGGGATACCCGCTCTGCGGCATACCAGGCATACCGCCCGGATAGCCGGGTGATGGCACTCCACCCATCGGATTCCCTCCGTAGGGTTGACCCGGTACTCCGGACGGATACGGGGAGCCTGCAGATGGATAAGGACTTCCCCCTATCCCCTGATTCGGAAACCCGCCATTTGGAGCCCCACTCGATGGGTAACCTTGATAGCCTGGCTGCATGGTTCCCGGGTTTTGTCCATAGGGATTACTCTGCGCGTAGGGATTATTGGGATCAGGATAGGGGGAGCCGGGCGTTGGCGGATAGGTACCTGGCGTCGGGCCGCCGGGATATCCTTGAGAACCTGGCTGAGCCCCACCAGGATACTGCCCGTAGGGATTATTGGGATCGGGATAGGGTGAACTGGGATTTGCCGGATATCCCATTCCAGGCTGTCCGGGATAGGGACTGCCTGTTTGAGGGTAGCCGGATGACGGGTACGATTGACTGGGGTAGCCAGGCGGCGACTGAGTGGGATACGAAGGCATCGCCCCGCCTGGGTATGACGGCGCCGGACTTCCCGCCCCCGGATAACCCGGCATCGGCGATGGGCCACCCATGCCGGACGGTAGGCCTCCTCCATAGGGATTGCCGTAGGGATTATTGGGATCAGGCCCACCTGGATAGCCTGGAACCTGACTCGATGGCATCCCCTGCATACCAGGATACGGTTGCTGCCCCGGCATCGGTTGCCCCGGCATCGGCTGGCCGGCCATGGGTTGTCCCGGCGCGCCTGGATAGGGCATCCCCGGCGGTCCCTGCTGCCCGTAGGGATTGTTGGGGTCCACGCCACCCGGGTAACCAGGCTGGCCTTGCATCGGCTGACCGGGCGCGCCGGGATACGCGGTGCCCGGTGCGCCTGGCTGCCCCGGAATCCCCCCTTGGGCCATCCGCTGCGGATAGGACGTATTGATCCAGGAGCGGGAGACTGACATGAGCAGTTGATTCATATCTTCACGATACTTGTTGCCGTAATTACTGTTCGAGGTAATCAAGAGATTCCGGCCGAACTCCAGCATCGACCCGACCAGAAACGGAGCGGCCGCACAGGATGGGAGCAGGACCATGGCCAGTAAGCAGGACACTGAGAGAATGCGCCAGGGTGTGTTCGAACTCAGCCTCCGCGACATCCGAGAACCTCCAGTCTCTACCCGTTCCGCTGAGTCAGTCGTCATGTCGTCAGAAAAGGTTCACTGGATTCTAGTCCCTCTTCCGGAAGGAGGTCAACCAAGCGACTCCTGCCGACGCCCCATAAATAACGCGGTGCGGCCAGCCACCTCAGGGTACCTTCCGTCCAATCCAGCTCGTTCTCGCAGAAACCTTCATGGATCGGATCAGGGGAGTCATGCTATCCTAGGCGCCACTTTTCAGCCTTCGAGCGTCCAATGAACCTTGGCATGGGACCAAGCGACAGATCGGCACAGGTGGTCAGATGACTGCGCACAGCGCTCACCTTAGCTCTGATCACCGACTCCTTATGGATGTCGCGGCCGGAAACCCTAGTGCCTTCGAAACCTTCTACCACCGCTATGCCACGCGCGTGTACCACTATTTGCTGAGTTTGCTTCGTGACCCATCAGCAGCGGAGGAAGCCTTGGCCGACGTGATGGTGGCCGTATGGGAATCCGCCAAGACGTATAAAGGAGAGTCGCAAGTCTCCACGTGGCTGCTGGGCATTGCCCGACACAAGGCCATTGATACTCTCCGACGGGTCTCACGGTACGAGACGACCACGGTACCCCTAGACTCTGCCGCTGAACAGATTGATCCTCATGATGGGCCGATGGACCTGCTCGTGCAGGAAGCCCTGGCAGCCCAAACCAAACAGGCCCTGGAACAACTGAGTCCTGAGCATCGCGAGGTCCTCTATCTCGCCTTCTATCAAGAAATGCCCTATCAGGACATCGCCAGTTTACTGAACATCCCCGTCAACACCGTGAAGACGCGCGTGTTTTACGCCAAGCAGCAGCTCAAGCAGGTGCTTCTGAGGGTACACGCTACGGAGCCACTCCAATGAGCGAACCGACTCACCCTCCTCCTCACGTGCATCCCGAGGCCACGCTGCTCCCATGGTATGCCACGAGCACCTTGGGCGAGACCGAGCGGCAGGAGCTCTCTCGCCATCTGGACCTGTGCGCATCCTGCCGGACGGAGTTGGAGGAGATCATGCGTCTGAGTACAGCGGTGAAGCGGGCCTATGCGGAAGCCCCGGAGCCCCATGCGGCGGTCTGGCAACGCGTCCAGTCGAGGATCGGTGCGTCGCCGGCGCACACCAGGGTCCCGGCACATTCAGAAGCCTGGGCGATGTCCTGGTGGGCCCGACCGTGGGCGCCGGCATTCGCCACGACGCTCATCGTCGCGCAATTCGTGGGGATGGGCTGGCTCCTCAGCGAGCGTTCCTCGAAAGGATCATCGCCGTCCGGCGTCGAGACGGGTCCGGTTGTTTCACGGAGCATCCCACCGGCGACCGCTCGCGTGAACGTGCGTTTTCTTGAACGGGCGACCGAACAGGAGATTCGCGCCTTACTGC
>SWDL01000364.1 GCA_005116795.1 Nitrospira sp.
CGGTACGGCAGCGTCGGTGCCATGGCCGCCGGCATGACACTTCATCGACGCCTGGGCAAGCTGCTGGTGTGGACATTTTCCGGGACGATGGTCACGGCCTATCTCGTGTATCTGCTGCTCTTCGTCCGGTATCCGGCATGAAAGGACGTGAAGCGTCGTGCGTGAAGCGTGAAACGCACCGGAGCATGAGGACAGGCACGCCGGGGACAATCAACAGATCGACAGATTCTTCTCGACCGATCACCTCATGAATTACGCGATCTCGACGGATGAATTCGAGCGGTTACGCTCCCTGGTCTATCAGGAATGCGGGATCTCGCTGGACGAGCACAAGAGCCCGCTCATCGTCTCGCGGCTCTCGACACGGCTGCGCGCTCTCGATTTAGATGGCTTTGGGGCTTACTACGACCTCGTCGCGCAGGATCCGGACGGTGAAGAATTTACGCGGATGCTGGATCTGATTTCGACGAATAAGACCGATTTCTTTCGGGAACCGAAGCATTTCGAGTTTCTCCGAGACCAGATTCTGCCCTCGCTCAAACGGGACAAGCGGGTCCGCATCTGGTCGTCGGCCTGCTCATCAGGCGAGGAGCCCTACACCATCGCCATGGCGCTGTTCGATGGGGCGGCCGATCCTGATCAGTGGGACTTCCGGATTCTGGCCTCCGATCTCTCGACGCGCGTCCTCGCCAAGGCCGCGAGCGGCCTGTACGATGAGGAGCGGGTGCGCTCGCTGCCGTCCGAGGTCGTCCGCCGCCATTTCCTGAAGGGCAAGGGCAGCCATGCGGGGATGATCAGAGTGAGGCCGCATTTGGCGGCCATGATCGCGTTCCGGCGGATGAACCTGATGGACGATCGGTTTCCGATCACATCACCCCTGGACGTGATCTTCTGCCGGAACGTCATGATCTATTTCGACCGGCCGACGCAGGAACGGCTGGTGAACAAGTTTTATCGCTACCTCAAGCCCGGAGGCTATCTGTTCATCGGGCATTCGGAGAGCTTGCAGTGGATTCACCATTCGTTCACGCAGGTCTTGCCGACGATCTATCGGAAAGAGGGCTAGCTAGTTGTCGAAAAAATCTCGTCACTCCTGCGAAAGCGGCCCCTTCTCCTCCGTCATCCCCGCGAAAGCGGGGATGACGGTTCTCCAACAGTCCTGGATTCCCACTTCCGTGGGAATGACGATGAGGGTGTGGGAATGACTCTAAAGCTGGATTGCACGCCCGATCCGCTCCCCCACATCCGGCGGATGCGGGATGCCCGATTCCCCCATGAGATCGCGACGATCCTGCCGGGAGAATTCTTTGTGAGCAGCGAGGCGACCATCGTCTATACGGTGCTGGGGTCCTGCGTGTCGGCCTGTATTCGCGATCCGGTCGCCAAAGTGGGGGGCATGAATCACTTCATGTTGCCGGCGCCGAAGGAGGACAAGGGGCTTGACTCCTGGGGGGAGTCCGCCCGCTACGGGAGCTATGCGATGGAAATGCTGATCAATGAGATTCTCAAACGAGGCGGGCATAAATCCAGACTCGAGGTGAAAATCTTCGGAGGCGGCAGGATCTATGGCGGCAAGATCGACGTGGGCGCCTCTAATGCCGCGTGGGTGTTGGACTATCTGGCGCGCGAAGGGTTGGAACTGGTCAAAGCCGACATCGGCGACGTCTTCCCTCGAAAAATTTACTACTTTACCGAGTCCGGTCGGGTCCTAATGAAAAAGATCGAACGGGTGAAGAACGAGACCATCTTCGAGCGCGAGCGGCAGTATCAGGACACGCTGGTGACGAAACCCTTGGAAGGGGATGTGACGCTGTTCTGAGCGGCGTGAAACGTCGTTGAGTTGGCGCGATGGTGAGTCGGTTGCGTCGATTGCGTGGGAGCGTTTCTTGCGTCTTGCGTCTTGCGTCTTGCGTCTATTGAGTCTATTGCGTCGCGCGTCTGTCGCGATAGACT
>SWDL01000365.1 GCA_005116795.1 Nitrospira sp.
TCAACTCATAAATACTATCGTGAACTTACGCAATTAAGCACTAGCATACCCCTTTCAGACAGGTGGCCCTATGATTACCCTCTCGGTCGTCATCCCCGCCTACAACGAAGCCTTTCGCATCCTCCCGACACTGCAATCGATGTGCGACGTCCTTGACCGTCGAGATCAACCGTATGAAGTCCTCGTCATCGATGACTGCAGTATGGACAAGACTCTGGCCGTCGTGGACGCATTCAGCCGACGACAGCCTGCCGTTCGGGTCATCACACTCCCGATCCATGTCGGCAAAGGCGGCGCCGTGCGTGCCGGCATGCAGGAAGCGCGGGGAGTCCGCCGGCTGATTGCCGATGCCGACGGGGCCACGCCGTTCCAGGAACTCGAACGTCTGGAGGCCAGCCTGGACCAGGGGGCGAATCTGGCGATCGGGTCGCGATATCTCGCGTCGCGTGATCCTCGATGTCAGGTCGTCGCGCGATGGCACCGGTCGGCGCTCGGGAGTCTCTTCAATGCGATCGTGCAACGACTCGGCATTCCCGCCATCACAGATACCCAGTGCGGCTTTAAGCTGCTCACCAGCGCCGCCGCCCTGGACCTCTTCTCAGTGATGCGGGTGAACGGATTCGGCTTCGACCTGGAGCTGCTCTACCTGGCCCAACGACGGGGGTACCGCATCAGCGAAGTCCCGATCCACTGGTGCGATCAGCCTGGATCGAAGGTCCGGGTCGCGCGAGACGGGGTCCGGATGCTGGCCGATCTGCTCCAAGTCCGGAGAACCTATGCGTTCGGCGGATACGATCCGTCCCCGGCACCTGCCTTACCGACACACCTCACGTCGACCGTTTCACATAAATAACCGCTTTCCGGTCCTCGTAGACCGATTCCCAATCCAGCCGTCCCCGTAGCGCGCGATCCAGAGCCGTGTCTTTCGCCATCAGCCCCCAGTCCACGCCATATTTGTCCAAGACACCCAGTGCCGGGGACTCGCCGGTCGTCAGCGCCATGTAGTCGTAGAAGATCCATCGGTCCCCCATCCTCCAAGCCGGCATGCGGCCGTCGATGAACACCTTCTCGCCCGGCAGCCACCAGAGGATGAATCCACCGTAGCCATAGTCGTTGTACAGCCGAGTGCCCACGCGGTCTCGATGGCGCTGTGCCCAGAGGAGGGCTTCAATCGGGTACTCGGTGCCCTGAAAGTAGTCCATGGGCGACCGGGCCGAGGCGGCCACTTGTTCGAGATGGTCGGGGCCGAGAAGAATCAGCACGATGGCGACCACGGTCATCAAAGGCAAAGCTCCCACCCGTGCAAGGCCTCGCACTCGGCGCATGACGCTCATGAGGGAATCCCCGACCTGCTGGAGCAAGTCCGCGAGCAAGGGCACGCTTAACAGGAGAAAAAACGGGACGTTGCGGACATGGCGGAGGGCCAGAAAGAGGAACACCGCCAGCGTCATCATGCGAAGGGGCTCGACACGCCGGTACCAACCGAGCATGAGCGCCCCCAACAGGCCCACATAGCCGAGGAACCAAGCCCCCGCGCGGGTCTCCCCCGACACCGGTTGCCATTCGTGCAACACCTGGAGCATGACGCTGTCGGTCAGTGATTGGTAAATTTCGAGGTGCAGCCGCCAGCCGTAAGGATTGAGCAGCGTGGCCGTTGCAGACAGCAGAACGATGCCGCCCAGACGCCCGATCGCCGCTCGATCGGGAACGGGTTCCGTCGAATACCGTATGAGGTTCGTCAACAGAGGAATCGATCCATGCTTCACCGTATCGACCACAAGCGACAGCAGGATGACCAGGCCCAGGGAGAAAAACCCCGCCGTGAAACCGCCATGGAGATTGCTCCAGACGAGAAACAGGAGCGGCAGCGTCCAGGACACCTCATGATGCCGGTGGTGAAAGCGCGCCCAGACCCAACTGACGGCTGCCAGCCCCAGGAGGGTGATCATGTGCGTCCGCACCCCCAGGAACGGCAAGCCGACCCAGAGGACACCCGCGACTGCCAGGAGCCGCGCCATCCGTCCGACCGTCGCCACCGAGGCCGACCACAGGAACGCCCAGATCGTGATAGCCGCGAAGATGAGGATGATGGCGCTCACCCCCCATGGGCCAAGGACAGCGAAGCAGGCCCCCATGATTCCATCAGTCAGCCAGCCATACTCCACCCAGGGCCAATCCGGCATCGTATGCGAATAGGGATCGGACGCGGGGAATCGCCCCTGGTGCTGAACCAGGTCCAGCCCGGCGCGGAGATGCCATCCAAAATCGGGATCGACGGGAGGCTGGAGAGTCAGGCTCGCGATGAAGATCAGGAGCAGAAATTTCAGCGGAGCTTGCGCTGATGGAAGCCCGGCGGAGTCGGACGCTCCATCCCGGGAGGGCAGCTCGCGGGGAAACAACAGCATGATGGGGAGACTAACTGAGATGACGGCCGGCGGGCCAGCGAATCAGCATACCCCCTCGCTCCGCCGCCGGCAAGGATACCGTCGTCCCGCCGGTCGCATTCCCGCACGAATTTCTGTATCGCGAGCCTTATGTTCAAGACCGTGCCTACGGAAGGATCCCGATGAATCACGATCCGTCGAATTCGCGACGAGCGGACCACAGGCTTTTCCGGAACAGCCGTCTGAGTTGATCTTCACCCTCTCGGAATCCATCGGCCAGCTTCCGACCGGACTCTCTGGGTTCCTTCGACCTAACACATATTCTGGATCTCCCTTTTCATCCTTCGCCCAACGCGCCGCAGCCGGCCACTCGAACGGTGATCGCCTGCTCGCCGAAACACGATCAGGCGGATTTCCTTGCAAAATAAGAAGAAAATAGGACACTGTCGCTTCAGATATCTCTGGTTTCCCCTTGACACCCTGCGACCCATTTATCCATTATGAATTCTCGAGCCAGACGCCGTTCAGAGTAGCATCACCCATGTTGAAAGACTTCCTCAGAAAAGTCCTGCTTCCAATCCGTCGCTTGGCCGGCAAGTTTATCTTGCCGCCTGGCGGCACCTATACCTATATTGGGCGGCACGGCTGCATCCACGCTGCCAGTTCCTTCATCACCTGGAATCAGATCGAGGGCGACTACCTGGAGTTCGGCGTCTGGGAGGGCGCCTCATTCATTGCGGCCTACCATGCGGTGAGGGATCAACGACGCCGGCATCTCACGTATGGCTATGACACGGCGGACTATCGCCGATGGAAAGACAATCCCCCACGGTTCATGGCCTTTGATTCATTCGCTGGTCTCCCCGGAGGGGCCGGAGAGCGCCATGTCGACTATCACAGGGGGGCCTATCAGTGCCCCGAAGACCGATTCAAGGTCAACCTCAAGAACCAGGGGGTCGACCTGAGCGCGGTTCTCACCGTTCCTGGCTTCTACGACAAGACGCTCAATGCGGACACAAAGGCGAAGCTGGGATTGCGCAAGGCCGCCATGGTCATGATCGATTGCGATCTGTATGAGTCCACCATGCCTGTGCTCGATTTTCTGACGGATCTCGTCGGGCAGGGCACAATCATCATCTTCGATGACTGGTTCCGCTTCCGTGGCAGCCCCGAACATGGTGAGCAACGGGCCTGCCGCGAGTGGCTTGCGAAGAA
>SWDL01000366.1 GCA_005116795.1 Nitrospira sp.
TGTACTTGTCGGACTCATACTTCACGAGAAAATGCCCCGGCATTCCGATGCCGAACACGGGCAGGTTCAAGCGCCGGCCGAGCAGCAGATACAGCACAGAGAGGCTGATCGGAATGCCGGTCTTGCGGTCCATCACCCGGTTCACATAGCTGTTGTCCGGTTCATAGTAGTCTTTGGTATTCCCCCGATAGCCCTGCTCCGCAAACAGGAACCGGCCCACCATCTTCACGGTTTCTTCACCGGACACCCGCGTGCCCATCCGGTCTCGGAGTTCCGCGGCCATCTCATCCAATTGCCGCACGTAGCGGGAGACGTCGAGCGCGGGGTAGGCGTAGCGGGCAATGAGAAAGACCCCCTGCTCGAGATCCACCTCCTCATCCGGGCGGATCGCCAGGGTGCGAAGCTCCATGTCCAACCGGCTGCCGCGGATGTCATCCAGAATCCGCTCGATCCGGCGCGCCATGTCGGGATGCTCGATCTCGATTTCCTGGAGGTAGGGGACGGCGGGCTCTCCGATCTCCACCAGCTTCTCGCCGATGGTCCGGACGACCTTGTCGTCGTCGTCGGAGAGCAGTCGAATCAACGACTTGATCTGACTCTCAGCGGGCCGACTCATGATCACCGTGTCCGTGGGACCCCTATTCCGACACGTTGGCGTCACCCGAGCGCGCGACGGAAGGCTCGCACGCCGCCATACAAGCAGACCGCGTCAAACGCGGCCAGCACGAGCAGCACCATCCCGATTCTGGGTATGGCCTCAGTCCAATTGGCCAGCAACAGGGGGCGAATGGCGTTGATGACCCAGGTCATGGGATTGAGTTGCGCGAGCGCGCTCATCCATCCCGGCATGGCCTCCAAGGGAACCAGGGCTGAGCTCAGGAAGATCATCGGCAGCGACAGGAAGCCAAGCATCGAGAAGAAATCGCCGTGGCTCTTGACCGAAAATGCCAGGGCCATGGAGATGGAGGTCAAGCCGACTCCGAACAGCATCCCGATGAGGAGAATCGTGATGATCCCCAACCACCCGGTCGCGGGGTGGACGCCGAAGGCCGCCGCGACGCCGAGGATAACCAGGACTTGCAGCGACGTGATCGTCATCACGAACAAAAACCGGCTCAGAATGACGGAGGAGCGTCGAATCGGGGTGGACATGAGGCGCTCGAGGAACCCGTTCTCCTTGTCGAACAGGAGATCGACCCCACCGGCCAGTCCGTTATTCAAGACCGTCATGACCACCACGCCGGCGGTCAGAAAACTGATGTACGACGGCGCTTGCATCACCTGCACATCTGCCGCCCGCTGAAAGAGGTTTCCGAAGAAAATCAGCCAGAAGAGCATGGGCTGGACCAGCGTGAAGATCATGCTGAACTTTTCCCGGCTCAATCGGCGGACCCATCGCATACTCAAGGCCCCGATTTCCTGGAAGTATTCCGAGTTCATGGTGTTCAGGAGGAGTGATTCATCTGATCATTGGGTCATTGATGCATTGCGCCGATGGGACAATGAATACATTTCTCATTCATTCGACTCCGATTTCGGAAATTCATCCCGGAACACATGCCCGGTATAGGCCACAAACACATCGTCGAGGCGCGGCCGATGGTACTCGATGAACTCCACCCGGCAGGAGAGCCGGGTGGCCGTTTCCAGAACGGCCGGGACCGCCTTTTCCGGCGCATCCACCCGGAGATCGACGCCGTCGGGTCTGGGGCTCACGGACCGAATCACCGGGACGGCTCGGAGGGCCTCGGCCAGGGCTTCGATCCGGGAGGGCTCCGGCGGCCCTACCGTCACAGAGATACTATCTCCGCCAAGTCCGGCTTTCAGCTCGAGGGGAGACCCCAGCGCCTTGAGTCGCCCCCCGTCGATGATGGCCAGGCGGTCGCAGAGCTGGTCGGCTTCATCCAGATAGTTGGTCGTCATCACCACCGTGATGCCCCGCTCACGGAGCCGCCGCACATAGTCCCAAATGCGAAGGCGGCTCTGCACGTCCAGCCCGAGGGTCGGCTCATCCATAAACAGCACCTTGGGGTTCGGGATCAACCCGCAGGCGAGATCGAGCTTCCGCTTCATCCCTCCGGAGTAGTTTTTTGCGGGGATATCCGCTTTGTGCTCGAGATCCAGCAGCTTCAGGAGTTCCCGAATGCGGCGTTCAGCCTCTTCGCGAGAGAGATGGTAGAGGGCGCCCAGGAGCTGCAGGTGTTCACGCCCGGTCAGAAAGCGGTCGATCGCCCGCTCTTGCGGCACGTACCCGATCATCTGCCTCACCCGGTCGGCATGCTCCACGACGTCGACGCCGAAAATCATCGCGCGGCCGGCACTCGGGCACAGCAAGGTGATCGCAATCTTGACCGTGGTGCTCTTACCGGCGCCGTTGGGGCCCAGCAGGCCGAAAATCTCGCCTTCTTTCACGTCAAAGGACAGATCATCGACGGCACGAACTGCGTCGTAGGCTTTGGTGAGATGCACGGCTTCGAGGGCGGGGATGCGGTCCATCATCCCAACCCCCTGGCATCGTGACGTTCGTGCCGCTTGAACTCGATCAGATCGGACAGTCGGCGGGCCCGTTGTCCGATCGTCTCCGCTTCCAAGAGGAACTGCCGTTCCAGGGGCGTGAGATCCAGCGACATGGAGAGGTTGTTCACCAGGATATCGTCAGGGACTTCCAGGCGCAGCAGCTCACGCCAGGACGCCTCCTCGTCGATGCGATGGAGATGGTCGGTCAGCCGCCGGTACAGTTCGCTGCGCCACGGCCCACCGAGACTATCGGAAGCCGGCGCCAGTTTCAGGGCAATGCGGGCCTGGCGATACGGCCGATCCGACAGCTGCTCACGGATCTCATAGCGTGCGAGGCCTTGAAGGAGAATGTCGAACCGGCCGTCGGCGAGCGGCGTCACGTTCACCATACGCCCGACGCACCCGATCTCATAGATCGGAGGATTGCGGTAGTACTGTTCTTCCCAGCCTTCTTTGAGCAACGCCATGCCGATGTATCGGCTGCCCGCCACCGCATCCATGACCATGTCGCGATAACGAGGCTCAAAGACGTGCAGCGGCAAGTACGCCCCGGGAAACAGGACCACGTTGGGGAGCGGAAACACTGGAATGACATCGGGAATACGGGCGGCTGTGTCGGGACGCGGGGGAGGACTGGAGCGATCGACGTGCATGGCTCACGATAGCCCAGCGTCTCAAGAGTTGTCAACCGAACACTGGACCGAGAACACGGAGACGATCGTCTCCAGCCACGACGATTTGCGGCTGAGGATCGCGCATGGTATAGACCTGTACCGATTCACCGTGACGCGATGCGTCCCCGCACTGCGGAACCACCCCATGCCTCTGCACAGACCCTGCTGCCTCGTCGGGGCCCTCCTGATCAGTCTCTCCCTCGGCCTGCCGGTGGCCCATCTCCAGGCGGGCGATCGGCCTCCAGATGCGGGCCCGACCGCGACCGCGGGATTCCGCCGGGCCTTCCCCGGCTACGCGTACGCATTTCCACGTGACCATGGGGCGCACGACGAATTCCGCACCGAATGGTGGTATTACACGGGGCACCTGACCACCTCCACCGGGCGACGATTCGGATTCGAGTTGACCTTCTTTCGCCGCGGCCTCGCGTCGGACGACGCCTCCGCGGATGCCCCCGCGAAGGGCTCAGCCTGGGCCGTCCACCAACTGTATCTGGCCCATGCCGCCGTCACCGATGTCGACGGTCGGCGGTTTCTCTACGAGGAGAAAGTCAGCCGCGCCGGACTTGGGAAAGCGGGCGCCGACCGAGACCAGCTCCGCGTCTGGATCGATCGGTGGCGTGCGGAGTCCATGCCCACCCCCCGGGACGCCCACCGATTGGTGGCTCGGACGCCGACCTTTACATTGGAGCTACGCCTGACACCCGAACGAGCGCCCGTGATCCATGGGCTCGGCGGGGTCAGCCGAAAGGGATCGGAGCCGCATCAGACCTCCCACTATTACTCCCTCACACGATTGGACACGGAGGGGCGATTGACCCTGGGCGAGGCATCGCATCAGGTCACGGGACTCAGTTGGATGGATCACGAGTTTGGGTCGGGCGAACTCGGAGCGGGAGTGGTCGGATGGGACTGGTTCAGCCTCCAGTTGAAGAATCGGACCGACGTGATGGTCTATCGGCTCCGCCGCGAGGATGGTCACCCCGATGCCGCATCGAGCGGCACCCTCATCTTCGAACACGGGCCTGGCGTCCCGCTCGCCGCCGGCGACGTGCAGATTTCGGTCATCGACTACTGGGAGAGCCCTTCTTCCCATGCCCGCTATCCGAGCGGCTGGGAGATGACCATTCCGTCCGCCGACCTGGTGCTCACCTTGCGCCCACTGATCCGGGAGCAGGAACTGATCACCAGCCGCAGCACGCAGGTCACGTATTGGGAAGGGGCCGTCGCCGTGACCGGTCGGATGCAAGGACACCCTGTCGAAGGACAGGGGTACGTGGACCTCACCGGCTACGCCCACCCCCTCACCCTGGGTCACTAGCCGTCCGGCTCACGGGTGTGCGATCCTTTACGAGTGTAGCGGAAGGGACGGGCTCATGAGGCTGACCATGTCGATGATCGTCCTGATTCGCCATGGAGAAACCGAGTGGAACCGCTCCGGACAGATCATGGGCGCGAGACCCGTGCCCCTCAATGTGCGAGGCGAATCACAGGCGGAACGCTTGGCCCGGTTTCTCGCCAGATGGGCCTCACCGGCCGGCCCTGATCCCTCCGCGTCGCCGGCAGGGCCGCCTCTCCCTCGCCTGACGGGTGACTCGTGCCGGCTCATCTCAAGCCCGGTCTGCCGAGCCATGCAAACCGCGACGATTCTCGGACGTGCCCTGGATCTCACCGTTCAGCCCGACGCGGGGCTGAGTGAAATCGGGGTCGGAGAGTGGGAAGGCCGTTTCTGGAACGAGCTGGGTGAAGATTCGGCCCGACGACGATACTACGCACATCCCAGCGACGCACGGCCGCCCGGAGGGGAAACCTTCCGGGAGGTGCAAGCCAGAGCCGTCGCAGTCATCGATCGGGCCATGCGCGGTCAGCGGCAGGGCATCTTCTTGTGTGTGTCTCATGCCGACGTGATTCGCTCGATCATGGCCCATCTGCTTGGCCTCCTCCCACACCACACGCGTGAGATGCGGATTGACCATACGTCGCTCACCGGCCTTTCTCTTGAGCCAGGCCCCTCCGCGCTGCTCTTTCTGAACTACGTTGTGCCCGACATTCATCCCACACCGTAGCCTGTCTCCACTCGTCCCCCATGAGCAGCCGGGCTCATTCCCGAGCGGCCTCAGGCCATGAGCCCCCAGGCTGAACCGCGGGGAGCACATGAACCTGCCGGTCTCTAGGGGGCCTGTGCGCATGCCCAGAGGACCTGGGCCTCACAGAGCACTCGATTGGAGTCAGATCAAGGCTTTTCTCGCACCTGCATGCGAGTCTTGAGCATATCCAATTGCTAGCTATGAATGATGTATACCGGTTCTATGACGTTATCTATTGACAAGAGTCGCAATAGATGCTATTAAACAAGCGTGCTTGAGTGCTTTGATATTGGATTCTTGGTCCAAGCTCGGAGTTCAGCGTGGAAGAGCTGAGGGACATTGTCGTCGGGCTCGAGCAGCGGATCAGCGTCTACAAAGGGCGCCTCCAGGACCTCGAGAAGAAGCGCGGTCGTCTCGACGACGAGATCGCGACCATCAAGAAGTATCTGGAACTCGCCGAAACCCTTCACCACGTCGAAGCCGATAAAGCCAAGCTCGCCACGTTCTCTGCGCAGACGGTCACGGACGACAAGGGCACACGCCCACAACAGATGGCGGATGTCCCTGACCAGTCCCGCGAAATCCTCCTGGGTCGGTCGAAATTCGTCGGGATGAGTGTCCCGGAGGCGGCTTGCGTCATTCTCCGCGATGCTCGACGTTCCATGCACGCCAAAGAAATTCTTCAGCGCCTCATTGAGGGAGGGATCAGAATCAAGGGAAAGACACCGTTGACCTCTGTGGCGACCTCATTGAAACGGGATCCCCGCTTCAAAAAGGTCGGCCCGAACACGTTCGAGACACAGGACGTGAACCTCACCGAAGCCGTGTAAGCGCAGCAACCTCGATTTATCTGGAAGGGGGTGAGAGTCTTGGCCACCAAGAAAGCCGCAAAGAAGAAAAAGAAGTAAGTCCCGCCAGCGACACACGCCGGGGGTGGGGCTCCTCATCCCCGGCGCGCTGGCATCGTCCCTGCCCTCGCTCGACCACAGACAGATGCCCTCGTCTCCCGCAGAGACTGCGGAGCTACGTTCGGGCAGCGCTTCAATAGTTGGAGCGTTGTAGCAGTGGCTCTGCGGTTGGAGTCGAAGGCTGACGAAAAATGCGGGCTAGAAGCCGGCGGCGGTCTGGACAGAGACTTGAGCGGGGTCGGAATAGGGATTGCCGTGGCCTGAGGGATAGGCGGCGAGCGTACGTTCGTCAGCGGTGAGCAGAACCCAGCTGTCGGTTTCAGCCAAGATGCGCTCGACGAGCTTCGCATGCATGGCATGGCCCGATCGTTCCGCCACGATATGCCCGATCACCGGGATCCCCAAAAGCGAAAAATCCCCGATCAGATCAAGAATCTTGTGACGGACACACTCGTCTTGATACCGGAGCCCTGAGGGATTGAGGACCTCACGTTCGGAAAGTACAACCGTATTATCGAGGGAGCCGCCCTTGCCCAATCCCCGCGACCACAAGTATTCGACCTCGCGCAGGAACCCAAAGGTCCGGGCTTCCGCAATATCGCGAGCGAAGGCGTCGGTCGACCAGTCAAAGTCATAGGTCTGCCGCTGAATCAGGGGATGATTGTACTCGATGGAGTAGGTCACCTTCGTGCTCACCGACGGCTTAATCACGACCCGCTTGTTTCCGTCGATCACCTCAAGAGGCTTCACAATCTTCAAGTAAGGTCGGCGACGTTCCTGTTGGGCCGCACCGGCGGACCTCAGCAGCCGGACAAATGGACCTGCGCTGCCGTCCATCACAGGAATTTCGTCCCCCGTGACTTCGAGAACGGCATTATCAATTTCGCATCCCGCCAGCGCAGCCAGCACATGCTCTGTGGTTCTCACCACGCTGCCCTCGACACCGAGGGCCGTGCAGAGTTCCGAGGGCACGACATGATTGATTGCCGCACGGATGGAGACAGGCCCTTGAGCCGAACGAGTCAGGAAGACAATGCCGGTATCACCAGGAGCTGGGCGGATGGTCAGTGAAACGGGACGGCCTGTATGGAGCCCTACCCCTTTGCACGTCACTGGCCGTCTTAACGTATGCTGAAATCTCATAACAGACCGATTCAAACTCCCGAGAGTGATACGCAACCCATGTGCCAGGCGACTTGAAGAGGCATGTTATTCATAAGTAGTTGAAATATAGTGACTAGTTAATCTTTGATGCCAACAGCGTCCGTGGTAAAAACACTGCACCTGTTGTTTTTTCACGGGCCAGGCTAGGTGCCTCTTCTCAACTCAACCCCGCCTCTGATGCCCCTTGTATCAATTCTGGTGGAACCTGAAAAGTCCTTGCGCCCCAACGGGACGAAGGGTCAGACTCCACCGGGAGAGATCCTGATAAGGCCAAGGGGAGAGAAGGGGGCAAAGGACGACTGCGTCAGAGGCTCCATCGTGATCTGGCGGAGAGGTTCTGGTACAGGAGCAGACTAGCGACCAGTTTGTTTGGCCTTCTCGGCCTTGGCCCACGCATCCCGAAGCGAGACCGTGCGATTGAAGACGAGACGGCCGGAGGCACTGTCCGGATCGACGCAGAAGTACCCGATCCGCTCAAACTGGTACCGACTCCAGACCGGGGCCTTTTCGAGGCTTGGCTCCACCCGGCAGGCGGAGAGCCGCTCCAACGAATGCGGGTTGAGGTTGGCGATGAAGTCCTGCTCGTCCTGCACATGGCTCGCTTCGGGCTTCACGAGAAGGGGCTCATAAAGACGAACCTCGGCGTCGAGGGCCTGCGCCGCCGACACCCAATGAATGGTGCTCTTCACCTTCCGCGCGGCCTGGGCGCCTCCGCTCCGCGTCTCCGGATCATAGGTACAGCGCAACTCCTGCACTTCGCCGGATTGCGGGTCTTTCACTACGTCCACACATGTGATGATGTACGCGTATCGCAGGCGAACTTCCCGACCCGGAGCGAGCCG
>SWDL01000367.1 GCA_005116795.1 Nitrospira sp.
TCAAAGGCTCTCAACTCAGAAATACTATCGTGAACTTACGCAATTAAGCACTAGCGCGCATGCCGACATGCCGATAGGAGCGATGGGAACCATCCTCGTACAAGAGGGCGAGAGAGGGGAGGCGTTGTATGGTCGAAGTCATCGGTCTGGTCACGATCACTGGGCTGGTCTGGATCCTGGCGTTCATGATGGCGACTGAGAGTGATTCGGAAAGACGCCATCTGACGTCCCAGTCGGACCTAGAATCGAATTCCCCCGGGACGATTCAGACTCAGGGGCATACGAGGCACGCGGCCTAGTCGAAGGCCCACTCGCGTGGTTCTGCCGTGAGCGCAGGGATACTCCCTCTCTGTCATGAAGGGAGGGAGGAGGGTGATTTACGGCGCAATCGGGGAATCGGATGGGCATGCGGCAAGGAACTGATTGAGCAGACTCGCCAGGGCGTTGAGACGGACAGCCTGATCCTGAATCGACCCGCAAGACAGAGCCGAGGATGGAAGGCCCGACCAGGTGGTGAGGCGGGCCTTCGTCAGATTGCCGGCATAGTCTTCCGCCGTGTGTTCCTGCTTCTCCACCAGCACGTGAATCGCGACCGTGGGTGACAGATCCTCCCTTGCTTTGAGGAAGGCCAATACATGGCTATCGGCTTCCGCCAGGCTGTCCGGCGCCAACAGGATAATGCCGACGGCGCCTGGGAGGCATTGTTCCCACAGCGATCGGAATCGTTTTTCAGCCCGGATGGCGATCATGTGCAGGATGACTCGTGAAGAGATTCTGACGCAACCCATCTCTGCGGGAAGCCTGCGCTGAAATCTCTCAGTGCCGATCATCGTCCATCGAGAGTCCGAGAGGTCGGCAACCAGGTTCAGGATTAAGTCCCTGGCGCCGGACCTCGCGACTCCGGCGACTACAATTCTGAGTACGTGCGGATCGCGTGTGGCCGTTCTGTTGGCCCCTTGCCTGTCTGCAATCTCCTCAAGATCGGCCGCGAGGTGGTCTGCAGGGGATGCGCCCAAGACCGATCGGGGCGCCGGTGTCTCATGTGGTTCTCGGCGAGTCATCGTGCGGGCATGGTCTTCCATCGTTCGAATATCTTGTAGGAGGAGATGCGCCAGTGACGCGGTGATCGGCATTCGCTCCGGGATCGCGCCAGGCATGAAGACAAACCGGCCGGTCTTCCAGCCCAGCAAACGGAACAAGGGCTCTTCACGGATCGGTGAGCGCAACTGAGCCTCCACAATCGTCCCATCTCGAAAGTAGAGAGTCCCCGTGCGCTCGCCATGGCTCAACACCAAGGCGCCTGTCCTCTGCTCCAACTCAATGGCTTGAATCATGTCGAGCAGGTCCACATCTTCGATCCGACCGCTCGATCCGATCTGGTCCAGCGGCAAGGTCCGGGATTGTTCGATCCGATCCAGGATGGTCTCGATGCTTTGGACAAGCTGATCGAGAGCACAGGGTTTGGTCAGATAGTCGTCCGCGCCGATTTTGAAGGCGTGGAGCCTGTCCGGATCGTGATCTCTGCCCGTGAGAAAAATGAACGGAATCGTGCGCGTGGCCGGATCGCGCCGAAGATGGCTGAGGAGCGCATAGCCGTCCATCTTGGGCATCCCGATGTCGGCGATAATGAGATCAGGTCGTTGGTGTGCGACCCTGGCGACGGCCTCCTCTCCATCTTGGGCAGTCGTGACCTGCCAGTTCCTGCGATCGAGGTATTGCGTGATGATCCGTAGTAATTTCGGGTCATCATCCGCGACAAGGATGGTCGGCGTCATTCCGCACCTCGCGCGCCGAACCGAGCGGGAACCGCGGGGCGACCGAGACCACGCGGATATGCTCGAATGTCGTCAAGGCGAATGCAACGGCCTACCCCAAGAGTTGCGGCTGTCCCACGCCATGGATCACATCATCCGTGATGACCACACGCGTCACGCCGGTCAGCGCCGGCACTTCGTACATGAGATCCAACATGACCTCTTCCAAGATCGCGCGAAGGGCACGGGCGCCGGTGTTCATCGCGGCCGCTCGATGGGCAATGGCTTTCACGGCCGCATCCGTGAAGTGAAGATCGATGTGTTCCAACGCGAACAGCGCTTGGTACTGCTTCACGAGCGCGTTGTTGGGCTCGGTGAGCACCAGGGCTAACGCGGACTCATCCAAATCGGCCAAGCTGGTGATGGCCGAGAAGCGCCCCACGAATTCTGGAATGAGCCCGTACTTCAGCAGATCATCCGTTTGTACATGGCTGAGTAGATTGTTGGGTGCCAACATGTCTCGCCTGGTGACGTCGGCGCCGAATCCCATTCGTTTGTGCGTGGTGCGCTGCGCCACGATCTGGTCCAACCCGACAAACGCCCCGCCGCAGATGAACATGATGTGGGATGTATCAACCTGGATATAGTCCTGCTCGGGGTGTTTCCGTCCGCCCTTGGGCGGGACATTGCAGATCGTTCCTTCAACCAGCTTGAGGAGGGCTTGTTGAACACCCTCTCCGGAGACATCCCGGGTCAGTGAGGCGCTCTCGGATTTGCGGCCGATCTTGTCGATCTCGTCGATGTAGACGATTCCCGTCTCGGCCTTCTTGATATCGTGGTCGCCGGCTTGGAGCAACTTGAGGATGATGTTTTCCACGTCTTCGCCGACATATCCCGCCTCCGTGAGGGTCGTCGCGTCGGCGATGGCAAAGGGCACATGGAGAATCCTGGCCAGTGTCTGCGAGAGGAGCGTTTTCCCCGTCCCCGTCGAGCCGATCATCAGGATGTTGCCCTTCTGCAGCTCCACGTGTGTGAGCGTCTCTCGGCTCACGATGCGCTTATAGTGGTTATGGACCGCCACGGAGAGGACCTTCTTGGCCCGGTCCTGTCCGATGACATACTGGTCCAGCGTCGCTTTGATCTCGGTCGGTTTTGGAATTCGCAATGGCAGCGGGTGATCAGGGGGCTGAGATGCGCGCTCTTTCTTCAAGAGAGACGAGGAGGCGATGATGCATTCATCACAGATCAAGAGAGGGGCTCCGGTCCGACAGGACTCGCACCGGAAGGCGGTTGGGCTCTGCACCAGCTTGCTGACGACCTCCTGCCCCTTTCCGCAGAAAGAGCAGTGGCGCTCACGTGTGTCTCGACTGTGCCGAGTCTCCCAAAACACGGCGTTTCAGTCTCGTCTGGTTGCCGACGGTCGGTCGGATTGCCCTTATCATATGCCTGTCCCATATCTGATCTCAAGTGTCTGGGCCAACCCTGTCAGGTGCCTTGACCGCGGCCACCGCTGTGGATAGCATGCCGTGCATGGTGCGCGATGACTGACTCTCGTGACGACTCCCCATCGTGCTTTCTGGAGCAGAAGGCCGAGACGGTATTGGAGTGGCATCGTGTCTTGAGTCTGGTCGCGGCCCAGGCCCGCTCCTCGTTGGGCGCGGAGCGTTGTCGCAGACTGACCCCGGAGTCGGATCTTCCCGCCTCACAAACCCGACTGCGCGAAACGGCTGAAATGGTCGCCTTGCGCGAAGGCGACGACCCCTTCCCCTCCCTATCGCTCCCTGATGTGCGGGAGGCGCTGGGGCGATCCGGCAAAGATGCCGTGCTGGAACCCCGTGAGCTGCGTGATATCTCCATCCTCATTGGATTGGGGCTCGAGGTGGTCCGCTATCTGGGGAAGCACCGCACCGAGGCGCCGGCGGTGGCGGCGCTGGCCATGGAGGTGGAATCGGTGCACCGGGCCCATCCGGTGATGGTGGCCATCGACCGGGCCGTGGAGCCCGATGCGCAGATCCGGGATTCGGCGACGCCGGAACTGCGTCGACTCATGCACCAGGCCCAAGACCTCAAGAGCACGATGCGTCGGCGGCTGGATACGATTCTGGCGTCCACCAGGTACGAGGCGGTGCTGCAAGAGCGCTACTTCGCGCAGCGGGAAGGGCGCTATGTGGTGCCGATCAAGGCCGAGATGCGGAGCAAAATTCAGGGCATCGTCCACGACGTCTCGGCCAGCGGCGCGACGGTCTTCATTGAGCCGCGGGAGCTGGTCGAGTTGAACAATTCGATCAAGGTGGCCGAGCTGGAAGTGGACCGTGAAGTGACGCGGATTCTCCATGAGTTATCCTCGTTGGTCGCGGGGCAGGGTGCCATCCTGCTCGCCATGCTGGAGGCACTCACCGCCCTGGATTGCGTCTCGGCCAAGGCCGCCTTCAGCGCCCAGGTCGGAGGCTGCGCGGTGGCCTTGAATGCGAGGGGTCGCATCGTCCTGCGCGACGCCAGACATCCCCTGTTGGTGCTGGCCAAGGACGGGGTCGTGCCGAACGACATTCTGATCGATGAGTCCGTGCGGGTGCTGGTGGTGTCCGGTCCGAATACAGGCGGGAAGACCGTCTCGCTGAAGATCGTCGGCCTCTTTGCGCTGATGGTGCGCGCGGGGCTGCAACCTCCTTGTGGGGCGGGATCGGACATGGCGTTTTTTCCGGAGGTCTATGCCGACATCGGCGACGCCCAGGACCTCACGCGGGACCTCTCGAGCTTCTCGGCGCACATGACCCAGATGATTCAGCTCCTTGCGACGGCTGAGGAATGGAGGGCAGGGGGCTCTGCGTCGGACCGCCCCTGCCGCGCCCTTGTCCTGCTGGATGAGCCGGTGACCTCCACCGATCCGGCGGAGGGCGCGGCGCTGGCGGAAGCGCTGTTGATCCGGCTGAGTGAGGTGGGCATGAAGGTCGTGGCGACCACGCACTACAATGCCTTGAAAGCGTTGGCGCAGACGACGATCGGCTTTCAAAATGCCAGTGTCGAGTTCGACGTGGCCACCTTGTCGCCGACCTACCGGCTCTTTCTCGGCATTCCCGGCGGGTCTTCCGCCATTGAGATTGCCGGCCGCCTCGGGATGGACGAGACGATTCTGGACCACGCGCGCAGCCTCCTGACCCGTGAGGATGCCAAGGTGGAATCGATGCTCGAGGATTTGCAGCAGAAGCAGCATCGGCTGGCTGAAGATGTGGCCAAGGCCTCCGCCTTCCGCGCGCAGGCGGAGCAGGCCGCCGCGGAGGCCGCCGAAGTGGCCGAACGGCTGCGGAGCGGGGAGCATGAGCAACGGAAGGGGACCAAGCGGAAATTGACCGATGAGCTGATGCGGGCCCGTGCGCAGGTACAGACGATTCTTGATGAACTGAAGGCCGATCGGACCCTCGTGAAGGTCAAGGCGGCCAAGCAGAAACTCGCCGAGCTGG
>SWDL01000368.1 GCA_005116795.1 Nitrospira sp.
CCGTTCGAGGATGCGCGGTTCGATTGTGTCGTCAGCACCTGGACCCTCTGTACGATCCCCAACGTGCTGGCGGCGCTCACGGAAGTACGACGCGTGTTGAAGCCGGGCGGCTCCTTTCTCTTCTTGGAACATGGACGGAGTGAGGATCCTAAGATTGCCCGTTGGCAAGACTGGCTCACGCCCGTTCAAAAATTGGTGGCCTGCGGGTGTCATCTCAACCGCCGGATGGATGAGTTGATCCGCGCCGCGGGCTTCTCCATCGACCTGCTGGAGCGGTACCAGATGGAAGGCGTGCCGAAACCCGGCGGCGCCATGTACCGGGGCCGGGCGGTGCCGACCACCACGGCGATGCGCCCACCCATCAAAGCCGCCTCAGGACTGTAGTCCTTCTCTCCTCGACCAGTTCCCGTCTCGACGCCATCTTTGTCTGAGCGGTCGGCTCTCCGGCCTGCGCACGATCACAGGCGCCGGCCTCAGGCGTCTTTCTCCAACAACCGATACAGATGAGCCGAGTTCCACGCGGACTACACGGGCAGGAACACCTGTGCCTTCAGCAGGGCGCGAGAGGTCATGACCTACGACGGGTACCAAGCTCTCATTAAGCAGCTCGACGCCTACGCCCAGAAGCACCCAAGGGCCTATCAAGCGCGAGTCGCACTTCTGACGCTCTTGGGCTATGCCTCTCTCGTGCTGGTCCTCGGCGTGATCGGCGCGGGCATCGCCGGGGGCTTGTGGGCGCTTGCTGAGGGCTCACGAGGGACCGGAGTTGTGCTCGGGACGCTGCTCATCGGGCTTGGCGCGTTGAGCCTCCTCGTCCTCAGAGCCCTGTGGGTCCGCCTGAGTTCACCCACGGGCATTGCGCTCACCAAGCAAGACGCGCCCGAGCTCTTCGAACTCCTGGATCGTCTGCGTCGGGCGCTCAAGGCGCCGGCTGTTCACCGCGTCCTGCTGACGTCCGACTTCACGGCCGCCGTGGTGCAGACCCCGCGCCTTGGGTTCCTGGGATGGTACCGTAATGATCTGGTGCTGGGGCTGCCCCTCATGCAGGTGCTCTCTCCGCCACAGCTCGACGCCGTCATCGCGCATGAGTTTGCACATCTGTCCCGGGCGCACCGCCGCATGGCCGGATGGATCTATCGGGTGCGACTCACCTGGGACCGCCTCGCCGGCGCCATGCGCGCACGTCACCAGTGGGGGGCGATCCTCTTTGAGCGCTTCTTAGGCTGGTACGTCCCCTACTTCAATGCCTACTCCTTCGTGCTGACGCGCGAACAGGAGTATGAAGCCGACGCGCAGGCCGCCAGGCTGGCCGGCTCTATTCCCGCACGGGAAGCGTTGGTCACCCTGGCCGTCGTCGGCCGGTTCCTGGATCGATCCTTCTGGCCCTCGCTGGACCGTCTGACGGTGAAACAAGCCACGCCTCCCAAGAGCCCACTGGAAGATCTCGCGCGAACCGTCAAGACCGGCATGCCGCCGGACGATGCGCGGCGGTGGCTGAAGGAAGAGATGTCCCGCCTGACCGGCTATGCCGACACCCACCCCTCGCTCAAGGATCGACTGGCGTCCCTGGCCAAAGATTCAAAACGCACGGGCGATCCGTGGGATCTCGAGACCTGGCCACATGTGCGCGTGGTCCCTCGCGTCACGGCCTTGGATCATTATCTGGGGGAGATCCAGCGGGAGTTCAGGAGACGGTTGGAGGCTGAATGGGTCGCAGAGCGGGCGAACGAGTGGAAGGCGCGGCATGAGGCGGCTCAGATGGGGCAGCGACGGCTGTCGGCGATCGCCCAGAAGGCGGTGGCTGGCCCCTTGTCGGTCGAGGAGCAGTGGGAGCAGGCTCGCTGGGCGGAGGAATTGAGAGGGGACGGCGAGGCCCTTCCCCTTCTGGAAAGCTTGCTGACGACCTCACCCAAGCACGCGAGGGCCAACTTTGCGCTCGGACGTATTTTATTGGATCGGAGCGAGGCCCGCGGCATGGCGCTGATCGACCGGGCCATGGGGCAGGCGCCCGATCTGATTCAGCCCGGGTGTCGGCTGATCGCGGATTTCCAAAGCCGCCGGGGGAATGAGCCGGATCTCCACCGCTATCTGCACCGCGCCGAGGAACAGGCTGAGCGGCTGAGCCGGGCCGAGGCACAGACCCTTCGACCCACCGACCAACTGACGCCGCATGGGCTGTCCGCCGCCGCGGTCGTCGCGCTACGCAGTCAGCTCCGCCACTATCCCCGCGTGGCGGAGGCCTATCTGGTCCGGCGTATCATGCCCGACTGTCCGGAGCTGCAGTGCTATGTCCTGGCCGTGGTGCCGCCGGCGCG
>SWDL01000369.1 GCA_005116795.1 Nitrospira sp.
GGCATCGATCTCGTTCTGGATAGCGCTCGATGACCTTTCCCCTTGCGATGACCTCCAGCATATCGGCCACCGAGATGCCCTCTTTGAACCCTTCGCTGATGGCGTGTTCGGTCACGAAGTAGGCACCCCGCCGAATGCATGCACGTATTATTTCGATATCCATGCGCGCGCAGCTAACTGAACCATCGTTGATCGGTCAACACGCATAGAAAATCCCCTCATGTTTAATCCGCGCGTCTCCTTTGTGCTTCAGTGGTCATGTAACCCCGCGCGATAATTGGCGAAATCATGGCCGGGTTTAAACACGGGTTCGAATCCCGTTGGGACCACCACCATTCGACGCGCGGAGGAGCATGCTCATCAAAGCGTGCTCCCTCGACTTGCTCATGGCAGGCCAAGCGGAAGCTTCAGCGAAGGCAGGCCTTCCCCAGCCTGCCTCCAGCCTTCGCCGACCGAAGTCGGCTTGAGCCGACGAAGAGTCAGGCGGCAAGCCGCCCATTCGTCATTGACCCAATGAAGCAATCGTTCATTCCTCGGACCATGATTCGATCGAAGGGACCGGTCGACACGGCACGAGTGACGTGCCAGGATCAGCATATCGGCCGGCCGGCTTAGTGGTAACTCTCTTGATCCGTCGGAAACGTGCCCTGCTCGACTTCTTCCTTGAAGCGGCGGAACGCCTGCAGCGCGTCAGCCTTGAGGTGGGCGTAGGGTTTGACGAACTTGGGAAGGAAATCATCGAAGAGGCCGAGCAGATCATAGAGCACGAGGACCTGCCCGTCACAGTCCGGCCCGGCGCCGATCCCGATCGTCGGCACCGTCAGCGCCTGCGTCACGCGGCGCGCCAAGCCGGCAGGAATCGCTTCCAGCACCAGGGCGCAAGCGCCGGCCGACTCAAGCGCCTGGGCATCCGCCAGCAAGGCCTCGGCTTCCGACTTCCCCTTGGCCTGGACTCGATAGCCGCCGTAGGATCGGACGGACTGTGGCGTCATGCCCACGTGGCCGACGACCGGAATGCCGGCCGCGGTGCAGGCGCGAACCCGATCGAGGACGGTATTCCCGCCCTCCAGTTTCACGGCCGCCGCTCCCGCCTGCAGGAGTCGTCCCGCATTGCGCACCGCCTCCTCCACGCTGACTTGGTACGAGAGGAACGGCATGTCGGCGATCACCAACGCCCGCCGGGCCGCACCGGCCACCAACCGCGTGTGGTAGCACATGTGCCCCATGGTCACGGAGAGCGTGTCGGGCTTGCCCTGGACCACCATCCCGAGCGAGTCCCCCACCAGCAGGGCCTCAATGCCGGCCTCTTCGAGAATGCGTGCAAACAACGCGTCGTAGGCCGTGACGACCGTAATTTTTCTACCTTCGCGCTTTCTGGTGAGAAGTTCGGGGACCGTCATGGCGACGCCTTCGCCGGGTGTTAACTCAGCCCGGCTTTGGTCAGAATGTCCGGCAACCGATCGACCGCTTTGATGGCCATGATATGGACGCCGTCACAGTGCGGGCGCACCGTCTTGATGGTGCGGACCGCGATCTCAACCCCCGCGTCCAGTTCATGCTTGGGTCCGGCGGCCCTGAGTTCTGCGATCATCTCGTCCGGGACGGCGACGCCCGGAATATTCGCGTTCATGAACTCGGCCATCTTGGCGGATCGCAAGAGCAGGATCCCGGCGAGCAGCTTGACGTTGAGCTTTCGCACGGCCTGCATGAAGGTCACAAACGTTTCCGGCTGGTAGATGCCCTGGGTCTGGGTGAATCGGGCCCCGGCGCGCACCTTGGTTTCGAGCTTGACCAACATCGGCCCCACCGGATCGGCTTCAGGCGTCACTGCCCCTCCGATATGAAACTCCGTGGTCCCGTCGAGTGTGTTGCCGGCATAGTCGGCCCCCCGGTTCAGGCCTCCCGCGAGCTGCATGACTTGTACCGAATCGAGGTCATAGACCGGCTTGGCATCCTTGTGATCGCCGACCGTGGGGTAATCGCCGGTCAGACAGAGGATGTTGCGAATCCCCAGGAGATGGGCTCCCAGCAAGTCCGATTGCATGCCGATGCGATTCCGGTCCCGGCAGGTCATCTGCATGACGGGGTCATGTCCCATCTCGTACAGCAGCCGGCACACCGAGAGCGAACTGGCTCGCATGACCGCCGCCGTGCAATCGGTGACGTTGACGCCATGCACACGCCCCAACAGCTTCCTGGCATGGTCCAGCAACCCCGAGACGTTCGTCCCCTTCGGCGGGTTATATTCCACGGTCACCGCAAACTCGCCGCGCTCCAGTACGTCGCGCAGTCGCTGCTTCGGTTCAGGCATGCTCCCCTCTGATTCCTCCGATGCTCTCTTTCCTCACTCCTTACTCCTCACTCCTTACGCCCCGCCTTCACATGGTTTCGGCGGGCTGCCATAGCCACGCAGCGGCGGATCACGTCTTCATACCCGCCGTCCGCTTGGCGGAATCCAAGGTGTTGTCGAGCAACATGGCGATGGTCATCGGTCCGACTCCGCCCGGCACGGGGGAAATCCAGCCGGCCTCGAAATCCACGTCGCCCACGAAGGTCCCGTCCTCCAGACGATTGACGCCCACATCGATCACGACCGCGCCCGGCTTGACCATGTCGGCCGTCACGAACTTCGCCTTCCCGATCGCCACCACCAGAATATCCGCTTCACGACAGACGGCCGGCAAGTCGCGGGTCTTCGAGTGGCAGACCGTCACCGTCGCATGCCGGTGCAGCAGCATGAGTGCCACCGGTTTGCCGACGATATTGCTCCGGCCGACGACCACCGCCCGTGTTCCCTCGATCGGGATGCCCGTCGACTCGATCATCTTGATGACGCCCTTAGGGGTACAGGGCGTAAAGAGCGGCATCCCTTCGACCAGCCGGCCCATGTTGTGCGGGTGGAAGCCGTCGGCATCTTTCAGCGGCGACACCGCCTCCAAGATCACCCTGCTGTCGATGTGCTTGGGCAACGGCAACTGCACCAGAATACCATGAACCTTGGGATCGGCATTCACCTTTTCGATCAACGCGAGCAGCTCGGCTTGGGTGGTACCGGCGGGAAGCCGGTTCTCATCGACATAGATACCCGCCGCATCGCAGGCTTTCTGTTTATTCTTCACATACAGCTTCGAGGCGGGATCGTCTCCGACCAGGATGGCGGCCAGTCCCGGCCTCACGCCCGTCTTGGCCACCAACTCGGCCGTGTCCTTCGCAATCCGGTCCCGAATCTGTTGTGCCAACGCTTTACCGTCCAGCAGTTGTGCCCCCACGTCACCCTCCTCGATTGAGTGATGAAACTCCGATGAAACGGTCACGATAGCAAGGGCGGGAAAAATACGTCAAGCGATGGCCGTCACGGAGCCGGTTTCTTGCGGAGCTCGCTGAGGCGCGCCGTTTGTCGAATCACCTCGATCAGCTTGGTGTCGGAGACCGGCTTCTGCAGATAGGCGGAGATCCCCTCTTTTTGCAGCGCCTCGGTGAGGATAAAGTCCGGCGCCCCGGTCAGAATCACGAGAGGAATCTCCGGATACTGCACATGAAACCTGACGGATGTGCGCGTCATCATCAACGACCAAGATGCGTGGTGCCGTCATCTGCAGGGTAGCCTCCCCTCGGAAGGAACGTCGAATCCGGCTCTAGACTACGGGGTTTTGACTAAAAAAACCAGTCCGCGAGGCTCCCCATCCTCGATCGACACACCTTCAAGCCATCGGGAGACCGCAACCCGCGGGTCCCTTGACACCCTGAGAAACGGTCCCTTAGGATACCCGGCATGTCCTTTCCCGCTGGGTTGAGCACAGTTCCTCTCCGCCTCCTTCATCGTCGTTCACGACGCCGGTCGCTGGGCCTCGTGGCGTGGCTGCTGGCCCTGGCGTCCCCAGTCATGGCCATGCAGGTCACCGGCCTCCAGAATCCACAGAATTTCCTCGCCGATCCGAGCGGCGAACACTACTACATCTCGAATGCCAACGGCGACCCTGACGCCAAGGATAACAACGGGTTCATCACCAAGCTGGACCAGGAAGGCAAGGTCCTCAAGCCGCGGTTCATCCAGGGCGGGGAGGGCTCGACGGTCCTCCATGCCCCCAAAGGCATGGCGGTCATCAATAAGGCGCTCTACGTCGCCGATCTCGATACGGTCCGCACCTTCGACCTCACGACCGGGCAGGCCATGACGACGGTCTCGGTGACGACCCTGCACGACCCGGCAGCCGGACATGCCCCGGGGCTCTCGGACCTGGCGTATGACGGCCATGGCCTGCTCTACGTGACCGACACCGAAGCCAATACGATCTATCGGATCGACACCGCGCACGACCATGAGATCCGCGTCCTGGCCCGTGACGCCGGCCTTGCCGGCCCCAGGGGCATCGCCGTCCACCCCAAGACCGGTCACCTGATTGTCGGGAGCTGGCACAAGGGCAAGATCTTCGACGTGGCGTTGGATGGAAAGATCAGCGAACTGGTCGCGAATGGGTTCTTCTCCTCACGCTTTCATAATCTGGACGGATTGGATTTCGACAGTTGGGGAAACCTCTATATTGCCGATTTCACGGCCGGGAAGATTTGGCGCATGCGCCCCGACCAGAAATTTGATGTCATCGCCGAATACCTCCCCTCCCCTGCCGGGATCGGGGTCGATCGCGCCAAACACCTGATTCTTGTCCCCTATCACTACGCAAACGCCGCCGAGATCAACGGTCTGGAAAACCCCAGAAAGGCAGGCGGGCCCAGCA